>NZ_JBSZJV010000012.1:0-131829 GCF_054188265.1 Stenotrophomonas sp. IS26 | reverse complement strand
AGGCTTTCGTCGTTGCGAGCCGCCTATTATGTCAGGCTTTTCGTTTCCGTCAACACCTTCTTTCGAAGGTTGTTGCCGTCGCTGCGGGTGGGTGTTCACCGGGGTGAAGACCGCGTCGCAGCGAGGGAGCGAATACTAAAGACTTCTGAAAATTCGTCAAGCGTTTTCGTCGATCTTTTTCATCAACGCGTCATCCATACGTGCTGCTCATCAACAAGCGCGGCAGCACGCGCGTTGCGCGTGCTGCCGCTGGCTTGCTAACAATGCATCTCCAGTCATCAGGAATGCATGCGATGTCCGCGGTAGGCAAACGTTCGTTGTGGCGCGATCTCTCCCTGCCTGCGGTGATGGCGGGCTTCATTACGGTATTGGTGGGCTTCGCCAGTTCGGCGGTGATCGTGTTCCAGGCCGCACGCGCGGTTGGCGCCGACCAGGCGCAGATCGCCTCGTGGATGTGGGCGTTGGGCCTTGGCATGGGCGTGACCTGTATTGGTCTGTCACTGCGCTATCGGATGCCGGTCGTCACTGCATGGTCCACGCCGGGTGCGGCAATGCTCGTGGTGGGTGCGGGCGCGGTCGGCTACAGCGATGCGATCGGTGCGTTCGTCCTTGCCGCGGTGCTGGGCATGCTCGCCGGCTTCTCGGGGATCTTCGCGAAGTTGATGAAGCGTGTGCCGATGGCGCTGGCCGCGGGCATGCTTGCTGGCGTACTGCTGCGCTTCGGTCTGGATGTGTTCGTCTCGATGGGCACCCAGCTGGGCATGGCATTGGCGATGTTCGCCACCTGGCTGATCGGGCGACGGCTGTTCCCGCGCTATGCGGTGATCGCCACGCTGCTTGTCGGTGTCATGGTGGCGGCCGGTCAGGGGCTGCTTCATATGCAGGACGTGCGGCTGGAGCTGGCCACGCCGGTGTTCACCTGGCCAACGCTGTCGTGGTCGGCGGTGTTCGGCATCGCTCTGCCCCTGTTCGTGGTGACCATGGCCTCGCAGAACATCCCGGGCGTGGCGGTGATCCGCGCCTCCGGCTACGACACGCCGGTATCGCCGGTGATCGGCTGGATCGGGGTGGTCAATACGCTGCTCGCCCCCTTCGGCGCCTTTGGGCTCAATCTGGCCGCAATCACGGCGGCGATCTGCATGGGGCGCGAAGCACACGAGGATCCGGCGCGGCGTTACACCGCAGCCGTGGCCGCGGGCGCCTTCTATATCGTGGTCGGGCTGTTCGGGGCGACGGTGGCGGCCGTGTTCGCCGCCTTCCCCAAGGAACTGGTGGCCTGCGTGGCCGGGATCGCGCTGTTCGGCACCATCGCCAACAGCCTGGCGATGGCCCTGCGTGAGGAGGCCGATCGCGAGGCGGCCCTGGTGACCTTCCTGGTCACCGCCTCGAGCCTGTCGCTGGCCGGGATCGGCTCGGCTTTCTGGGGGCTGGTGGCCGGCGGCATCTGCCTGGTGGCGTTGCGACCGCGCCCGGTCGCCCACTGACGGGTCACGCGCCTTCAACTACCCGCAGCACGACGAACAGCGCCAGGCCCACACCCAGCGCGAGCCGGCTGGTACCCCCGCGGCGCACCAGTTCCGCGTTGATCCGCTCCGGCTGCCCGGTAAAACGGGCCTGCGCCCGCGCCACCATGCGGCGGCAATGCCAGCGGTACAGCGCATTGCCGAAGATGCCCAGCGAGAGCTGCACACCCAGCGATAACACGACGCCGCCCACCGCCAGGTCCAGCAGGACCATCGCCATGCCAATGGCGAAATCGGCGATCAGCACCGCCAATGCCACCAGGTACATGCGCCGGTACATGAGCCAGTGGAAGCCAAACAGGACGGCCGGCCAGTGCCACGGGCGCGGCCAGCGGCCACCGGCGTCATCCAGATGCCAGCGACGGGCATACAACGCGAAGTTGTCGCCCACCGCCTTCGCCAGCAGCGGATGGCGGTCATGCACCGCCACGGCCGCATCGATCTGGGCGTCGATCATGGCCTCGTGCATGGCGGTGCTGGGCGCGCGATAAGGATTCCCGGCACTCTCGTCGATCCGGGCCGGGGGCGGAACCGTACTCATAGCGGGCGAACCGCCAGCGTCTGCTGCAACACGTGCTGCGCACCCGGCGCCAGGGTCACCACATCCGGGCCGGCATTGGCCGCCTCCAGGCACACATAGTTGCGCCAGCCGGCCCCGACATCGGCCATCTTGCTGGCGCCCGCCTCGCCCGGGTTCCACGCGACCAGCGAGCGGCTGCCGCTCGTGGTGATCTCGATGCGGCGCTTCAGGCCCGGGTCCTTGAGCAGATAGCGGCCACCGGCCTGGGTATAGATGCGGTCGCTGCGGCCGGGATCGCGCGGGTCGCGCAGGCTCCAGTCGCCCTGCTGCTGGCGCGGGGTCGCGTAGTTCTCGAACTTGTCCAGGTAGGACAGGCCATCCAGGCCTTCCACGCTGACCTGCATCGCATCGCTGACATGGAAGTAGTTGTGCAG
Source organism: Stenotrophomonas sp. IS26 (assembly GCF_054188265.1). NCBI lineage: Bacteria > Pseudomonadati > Pseudomonadota > Gammaproteobacteria > Lysobacterales > Lysobacteraceae > Stenotrophomonas > Stenotrophomonas sp. IS26. The sequence continues at coordinate 129,352 of NZ_JBSZJV010000012.1, read as the reverse complement.
GGCTTGGGTGAAGGCGACCGGCTGGCGGCCGGTGTTCTCAGTGATCAGGCGCTGTTCCAGGGTGCGGCCGATCCGCAGTTCCATGCGCAGGCGCAGATCCAGGTTCTCCAGCACCGGCGGGGCCAGGGTCAGCACCATGGTGCCATCGGCCTCGCGACGGGCCTGCTGCAGGGTCCATGGCACGTTGCGGACGAAGCCATGCGAAGGGACGTCATTGCCCTGCCCCTGGCGGCCGAAATACGGCCAGCACACGGGGCTGCCGCCACGGATCGGGGTCGGCAGCGGCTGGGCGCTCGGCGAGAGCCACATCACGTCCTGCCCGCCCTTGGGCACATAGGACAGCAGCTGGCCACCGAACACGCTGATCGCAGCGGTGGCGAACGGGGTCTCGACCCTCCACGCGGGGAAGCCCTGGATGTCGGCCAGGCTGAGTCCGGGCACCTTGGGCAGGGCAGCGCGCGGCGCGGCCGGCGACTGGACGTATTGGGCATGGTTGGGCGGCAGGGTGAACACGGTGGATGCGGGCATGGTCGGTGTGGAAGAAGGAGGAGCACCGCGCAGGGCGGTGAGGATGCGCTGGCCGGCACGGCCATCGGCGGGGGCCCAGCCCAGGCGCTGCTGCTCGGCCTGGATGGCGCGGCGGGTGGCGGTACCGATCATGCCGTCCGCCGTACCGATGTCGTGGCCGCGGGCCAGCAACAGGGTCTGCAGCTCTCGGCGTTCGGTACGGCCGATGCCAGGATCATCGGTTGGCCAGGCGGCGACGATACCCGGGCCACCCCGCAGGCGATCGGCCAGGGTGGCGATCGCCAGGGCATAGCTCTCGGCGGCGTTGTAGGCGTAGATCGCGTCGTAGTTGCGGAACACCAGCCACGCCGGGCCCTTGGCACCGGTCGGGAGCAGCAATGCGGCAGTGCTGTCGGCGGGCAGCCCGGCCGGCGCCAGCGTTCCGCCGGCAACCGGCACGATGCCCAGCGCGCGCCAGTCGGCCAATGGCTTGCGCTGGGTGCGGCCGGCTTGGGCGGTGTTGAAGCCGGCCGGGATCTTCACCTCGATGCCCCACGGCTGCCCGGTGCGCCAGCCGGCCTTCTTCAGATAGTTGGCGGTGGAGGCCAGCGCATCGGGAATGGAGGCGACCAGATCGCGACGACCATCACCGTCACCATCCACCGCGATACGCGCATAGGTAGACGGCATGAACTGGGTGTGGCCGAAGGCGCCGGCCCACGAGCCGGTCAGGCCCTCGGCGCGCAGGTCGCCGGCATCGATCAGCTTGATCAGGGCCAGCAGTTCACCGCGGAAAAAGGGCTGGCGGCGGCCTTCGCAGGAGAGCGTGGCCAGCGACTGCAGCAGCGGGCGCTTGCCGAACACGCGCCCGTAATCGCTCTCTACGCCCCAGACCGCGACGATGGTGGCCGGATCGACGCCGTACTCGGCCGAAACACGGGCCAGCAGATCACGGTGCTCGATCAGACGGGCGCGCCCGTCATCGACGCGCTGGGTATCCACCAGCGCGGCCAGGTAGTCCCACAACGGGGTGGTGAACTCCGGCTGCGCATCCAGCAGCGGCAGCACGCTGGGATCGGGGGTCAGCCCGGCGGTGAGCACGTCGAAACGCTCAGCCGGGATGCCCTGCTTGCCGGCCTGGGCCTTGAGGGTGACCAGGCACGTGGAGAAGGCGTCCGGCGCGGCGACCGCGAGCGAGGGTACGCCGAGCCACAGCCCGGACAACAACAGGGGCGACCATCGCATTGGCGGAATCCTTGCAGCCAGTGGACCTGCATCATAGCGGCAATGCCGCGCAGGTCAGGCCGGCTGCAGCAGGCGCAGGCCGAAGGCGGGATCGGTCGCGTTCCAGTGCGCCGTCACCTGCAGCCCGGCATCCGCGGCCATCCGGGCGAACACCGCATCGGTGTATTTGTGGCTGTACTCCACGGTCATCGCTTCGCCTTCGGCGAAATCGAAGCTCTGCCCATCCAGCTGCACGCGCTGGTCGCGCTGGCTGATCAGCTCGGTTTCGATGCGCAGGCGCGGCACGCTGTAGCGGGCGCGGTGGCGGAAGCCCTCCAGATCGAAATCGCTGCCGATGTCGCGGTTGAGCCGGCGCAGCAGATTGAGGGTGAACTCGGCGGTGACCCCGGCGGCATCGTTGTACGCCGCTTCGATCAGCGCCGCGTCCTTGTGCAGGTCGATGCCGATCAGGGCCATGCCATCCGGGCCCATGGTCTGGCGCATCGCCTTCAACAGTGCGATGGCGTCGTCATGGGCGAAGTTGCCCAAGGTCGAGCCGGGGAAGAACACCAGGTGGCGGGCCGGATCGCGCTGCGGCGATGGCAACTGCACCGGCTGGGTGAAATCCGCGCAGACCGGCAGCATTTCGATCTCTGGCAGCGAGGGCGCGAGCCGGGTGATGCTGTCCAGCAACGCAGCGCGGGAGATTTCGATCGGGGTGTAGGCGACCGGGTCCCGCAGCGCATGCAGCAGCAGTTCGGTCTTGCGCCCGCTGCCACTGCCGAGCTCGACCACATGCAGGCGTGGGCCGACCACCTTGGCAATGTCACGCGCGCAGTCCTGCAGCAGCTGCAGCTCGGTGCGGGTCGGGTAGTACTCCGGCTGCTGGGTGATCTGCTCGAACAGCGCCGAGCCCTGCGCATCGTAGAAGTACTTGGAGGGCAGCTGCCGCGGTGTGGAGGACAGGCCACGCAGGATGTCGGCGGTGATCTGGTCCCGATCCGGCTGCAGATCGGTCAGCGCTTGGAGTGCATCACGGACCGAACTCATGCGGCGTCCCGGGCCAGGCGCAGGCCGGCGAACTGCCACCGGGCCGACGGCGCGAAGAAATTGCGGTAGCTGGCGCGCAGGTGATCTGCCGGGGTGGCGCAGCTGCCCCCGCGCAGCACCCACTGCCCGCACATGAATTTGCCGTTGTACTCGCCGAGGTTGCCCGGGAAGGTGCGGAAGCCTGGATACGGCCCATAGGCGCTGCTGGTCCATTCCCAGACATCGCCGAACAGCTGGACGATGTCGCCCTCCTCCTCCGCGCCGCCCGGGTGCAGCGCATCGGCGTCGGCAAAGCGACCACGCAGGGCGCGGCCGGCCGTCGCCGCTTCCCACTCGAACTCCGTGGGCAGGCGGGCGTCGCACCAACGCGCGTAGGCGTCGGCTTCGAAATAGCTGAGATGGCAGACCGGTGCGTGGGGGTCGAGCGCACGCCAGCCGCCGAGGGTGAACTCGCGCGCCAGCGCGTCATCCCAGTACAGCGGGTGCTGCCACTGCTGTTCCTGGCACAGCGTCCAGCCTTCGCTCATCCACCAGCGCGGCTCGCGGTAACCACCGGCCTGCACGAACTGGCGGTACTCCTCATTGCTGACCGGGCGGTTGGCCAGCGCATGCGCGGGCACCAAGGCGCGGTGGACCGGCGATTCGTTGTCATAGGCGAACGTGGGGCGGGTGGGCCAGACCGGCGCGCCGATCTCCACGATCTGTTCGAGACTGCTGAGCCACCGCAGCGGCAGCGCACGGGCCGGCGCCGCGACAAGATCCTCGCGATAGGCCGGCTGCAGCGGGTTGGACCAGAACGCGTGCTTGATATCGGTCAGCAGCAGTTCCTGGTGCTGCTGCTCATGGTGCAGGCCGAGCAGAAGCTGATGCTGGGCCTGCTCGCTCAGATTGCCGGCCTGCAGTGCGGCGAGCACGCGCTGATCGATCTCCGCGCGGAAGTGCAGCACCTCGTCCAGCGTCGGGCGCGAGAGCAGGCCGCGCTGTGGGCGTGCATGGGCCGGGCCAATGCTCTGGTAGTAGCTGTTGAACAGGTAGTGCCAGTCCGCATCGATCGGAGCGTAGCCGGGGCGGGTCGCCAGCACGAAGCGCTCGAAGAACCACGTGGTATGGGCCAGGTGCCATTTCGCCGGGCTGGCGTCGGGCATGCTCTGGACCATGGCATCTTCGGCACTGAGCGGTGCGGCCAGCGCGAGCGTGCGTGCACGCACGGTGGCGTAGCGGACGGCCAGCGGCGATGGCGGGGCGGCAGTGTGCGGTAGTGCGGCAGCGACGGCGGTATTCATTGCGGTGAGGATCGACCAGCCGGGGTGAGTGCCACGTCATGGCACCGCATCGATCCGGTGACATTGCTCAAGTTGAATACGCGCAGGCCGCTACCGGGGAAGACCCATCGCCTGTGTAGTCCGGTTTGCACGCTGCAGCCACGGCGCGCCGGCCACCACGTGGACCCCTTCTTGCGGACGCATCTGCTACGCCAGCCCAGTCACTATCTGTTCGTGCTGCCTGCAGTACTGGTGGCGCTGGGATTGTGGGCCGCCACCCCCGCGGCGGAAGCCGGCAGTTCGGTGCATCGCCTGCTGCCGATGGTGCTGGCCTGCCTGGGTGTCGGCCTGGCGCTGATCTACAACCGCGTCCGGGCGCTGTGCCTGATGCTGGCCATCGCCTCGGCGTTCGCCCTGCTGCATGGTGTGGTCGGCACGTTCCTGCGCGATGGCGTTGTTTCGGCGCTGACCCCGCTGATCTTCCACGCGGTGTCGTGGTGGCTGCCACTGCTGTTCCTGCTGCATGGGCTGTGGCCCGAACGCGGACGGCTGCGCCAGGACCTGTTGCTGCGTGGCGTGGTCAGCGGGACGGCCCTCGGCATTTTCCTGCTGATGGCCGCACAAGGCCCGGTCGGCATGCATGCCTTGTTGTCGGACCGCCACCTGCCGTGGCTGCCGAGTGGCTGGAATGCGCTGGCCCAGCTGCCTGCGCTGTTGTTCGCGGTGACGACGGTCGCGCTGGCGGTACAGGCCTGGCGCCAGCCCCGGCCGCTGCACACCGCCCTGCTGATCGCCCTGCTCTGCCTGTGGTGGATGCTGCCACGGGTGTTCGTCTCGCCGGCCCTGCTGCCCGCCGTCAGCTGCATGGCGCTGTTGCTGGTCATCTCGGCGATGCTGCAGGAAGCCTTCCACATGGCCTTCCGCGATGAACTCACCGGGTTGCCCGGCCGCCGCGCGTTCAATGAATGCCTGCAGCGGGTCGGGGCCACCTACACCATCGCCATGGTGGATGTGGATCACTTCAAGCGCTTCAACGATACCCACGGCCACGATGCCGGCGATGACGTGCTCAAGCTGGTGGCCGCGCGCCTGTCCGAGATCGGGGGCGGTGGCCGCGCATTCCGCTACGGCGGCGAAGAGTTCGCGCTGGTGTTCCTGGATCGCCCTGCCCCGGCCTGCGTGGCGTCGGTGGAGGAAATCCGCGCCAGGATCGAAGGCGTCCGCATGCATCTGCGTGACCGGGCCGCGCGCAGCCGCGACGATGCGGTGGGGCAGCTGCAGCGTGGACGCGGTGGCAGTGGCGAGGTGGTGCAGGTGACGGTGAGCATCGGCGTGGCCGACAGCCGGGTCGCCGACAGCCCGCAGGCAGTGCTCAAGGCCGCCGACCAGGCCCTGTATGCAGCCAAGGACGCCGGCCGCAACTGTGTGCGTGCGCTTGGGCAGCAGGGCACCGTGCCGGTGCGCGCCAACGCGCTGGCTCAGGGCAACGCGTCGAGATAGAACCAGCGGCCGTCTTCGCGGACGAAGCGGCTGTGTTCGAGCATTTTCACCGCACTGCCGCCGCCGACCTTGTAGCGCGCGGTGAAGCGGACCTGGGCGTGGTCGGCATCTGAACGGGTATGTGCGTGGATCGTCAGCCCCAGCCACTGGGTGCGCTGGCCGGGTGCTTCGTCCAGCGACAGCTCGCCCGGGCGCGTGGACGGGTGCCAGCTGGCCAGCAGGTACTCGGCCAGGTGGCGCACGTAGGCGCTGTAGCGCGAGCGCATCAGCGCTTCGGCATCCGGCGCGGGGGTGCCGGCGTGGTAGAGGCCGCAGCAGGCGGTGTAGGCCAGTGGGTGGCCGCAGGGACAGGGATCGGAGAGGGCGGTGGTCATGGGGGTATTGTCGCGCGATGACCGGGCGTATGCTGGCGCGCCTTCTGCCGCGATGTGCCGCCGTGCTTGAGCTGGTTCCCCCTGAACTGTTGTGGTTGGTGGCGATCGCCTTCATCGCCGGCCTGGTGGATGCCGCCGTCGGCGGCGGTGGACTGGTGCAGTTGCCCGGGTTGTTCACGGTCCTGCCGCAGCACACGCCGGCGATGCTGTTCGGCACCAACAAGTTCAGCTCGATGTTCGGCACGGCCGCCGCCGCGTTCCGCTACGCGCGCAATGTGCGCTTCCCGTGGCGGCCGGTATTGTTCGCGGCCGGCACGGCCTTCGTGTTCTCCTTCGCCGGGGCCACGGCGGTCAGCCTGCTGCCCAAGGATGCGGTGCGCCCGCTGGTGCTCGTGCTGCTGGTGGCGATGCTCGGCTACACGCTGTGGAAGAAGGACTTCGGTGCCCTGCACCGCCCGCGCGAGATCGGCCGCAAGGAGCTGGTCACCGCGTTGGCGATCGGTGCGGTGATCGGGTTCTATGACGGCTTCTTCGGGCCCGGCACCGGCAGCTTCCTGATCTTCCTGTTCGTGCGCTTCTTCGGGTTGGACTTCCTGCGTGCGTCTGCCGCCTCCAAGGTGGTGAACCTCGCGACCAACGTGGCGGCGATCTCGTTCTTCGTGCCGACCGGCAACATCCTGTGGCTGTTCGCGCTGCCGATGGCCGCGGCCAACATCATCGGCTCGGTGGTCGGCACGCGGATGGCGCTGCGCGGTGGCACGCCCTTCATCCGCAAGCTGTTCGTCGGCCTGGTGGTGGTGCTGATCGCCCGGATGGGCTGGGATACCTTCGGCGGTTAGCCGGACGGGCCAGCCCTGGGGCTGACCCGTTGGTTGCTCAGCGCCTGGGCTTGGCCGGCTTCTTTGCGGCCGCCTTGGGTACGGCCTTGGTGGCCGTCTTCTTTGCCGCTTTCTTCGCCGGTACCTGGGGCGCAGCCTTCTTCGCGCGGGATGCCGGCACGGCTGCCGGTGCCTCCACGCCCTCGACCTCGGCCTCGACGTGGGCGTCCTCGTCGACCGAGGCAGCCATCACCTCGTTGGCCATCACCTCGGGGGCATCCACCACGGCAGGCGCGGCGATCACGGCCGGTGCCCGTGCCGCCGTCGTCTCGCCGGCGCGGGCACGCTCGGGCAGCTTCAGGCGCTTGCCTTCGTCGTCGTACTCGATCAGCAGCACGCCGGAGTCGTGGCGACCGCTGATCTCCACGAAGCAGGCACCGCCGATGAACGGCTCCAGCGTCATCACCGACTTCAGCGGGGTGGCCACGACCATCTGGAACCCGAAGTTGTCGAAGATGTTCATCGCCAGCGCGGTGAACTCGTTGTCGGCCTTGTCGAAGGCTTCATCCAGCACCACCGCCGCGTAGCTGGGCAGCTGGCCGTCGGCGCCACCGAGCTGGTAGCGCAGCGCGGCCGCCAGGCAGGTGGTGGCCAGCTTCTGGCGCTGGCCGCCGGACTTGCCCGCACCGCTGCGGTAGATCTCCACCTGTTGGCGGGTGGCGGCGTCGAGCTCGACGCCGACGAATTCCACATGCAGGCGCACGTCCAGCACCAGCTCGCGCCAGCGCTTGTCCTCGCCTTCCTGCGAGCCGAGCTTGGCGACCAGCTCACGCAGGACCGCGAACTGTGCTTCGGCCAGTTCGCGCTGCTCGGTCTGCTGTTGGGACAGCACGTCGCGCAGGCGCTGGTGGAACTCCAGCACTTCAGGCAGGCGGCGATCGGTGAGTTCGATGGTCAGCAGGGTGCCGCGGTTGAACGGCACCTGCTCCAGCGAGGCATTGACCTCGTCCAGGCGCTGGGCGATCGACTTGCGCGCCTCGGCCGTGTGCCGCTGCAGGGCCAGCAGGTTGTTCTTGCTCTGGCTCTGCAGCAGATCGAAGAAGCGTGCCTCGTGCTGCGGCAGGCCATCGTTCTCCAGCCGTTGCAGGCGGGCCAGGAAATCCTCGGCACTGGACAGGCTGACGGTGAAGTCGCCGCTGTCTTCGGGCCAGGCCTGGCAGTAGCGGCGGAAGCAGCCGAGCAGCAGGTTCTCCAGGCGGTTGTGTTCTGCCTGGGAACCGCCGAGCTGTTCGTTGAGCGTGTTGCTGATCTGCCGGAAGTGGGCTTCCAGGTTCTCCAGGCTGAGCACGCCGAGCACTTTCAGGCGTTCGTCCAGGCCCTGTTGCTGCAGGGGCGTGACCACGCGCTTGGCCAGCGGCGCGCACTGCTCGTGCAGGCGTTCCAGGCGTTCGTGTTCACGGCCAAGCTGGCCGCGCTCCACGCGCACGTCTTCATAGGTGCGTTTGGCCTGGGCCACATCAGCCCGGGTCTTCTCGATCTGTTCGCCCAGCTTGCGCAGATCGGCATTGCCTTCGCGCAGGTCGTGCAGGGCCTGGGCGATGTCGTCCAGGCGCTGCAGCGGTGCGGCCACATCGATCTCGTCCCAGCCCAGCGTGCACAGTTGATGGCAGGCCAGTCGGGCCTTGCCGTCCTGTTCGCGCTGCGCGCGCAGGCCGGCCACGTCGCTGTCGCAGGCGGCGATGCGCTGGGCCAGTTCGATCGCTTCGCGCTCGTACAGGTCCAGCTTGTCGCGGTTGTTGAAGCCCAGCAGCCACCGGCGGCGGTCGCTGATGTTGTGGCGATCGTCCTTCTCGAAGCGCTCGCCCGGGTGTTTGACCTGGCCTTCCTTGGTGATGCCGCGGTCGGTATCGCGCAGATGGCGTGCATCCACGCATTCGTAGTCGAAGCGCTTGCCCAGCTCGCGGCGCAGCCAGCCGGCATAGCCGTGCTCGCGCAGCACCAGCTTGTGCAGCAGCGAACGTGCGCCCGGCTCGCGGCCCTGCAGCGCATCGTCGTTGCGGCGTACGCGGTAGTAGACCAGGCGGGTACCCAGGTGGGTCTGGTTGATCCACTCCGAGACCTGGGCGTGGTGGCGCTCATCGACCAGCAGCGATTGCGCGAAGCCGTGCAGCACGCGCTCGATGGCGCCCTGCCATGCGGCGTCTTCGTCGCGGACCTGCAGCAGTTCGCCGACGAACGGCAGTGCCGCCTCGGGAATGCCGGTATCGCTGCTCAGGCGTGCGCGCAGCTGCTGCATGGGTGCAGGGATGCTGGACGGGGTGCGCTTGAGCGCCTCCAGTTCCGAACGCACCTCGGCGAAGCGGCGTTCGTCGTCGCGCTTGCCGCCCATGCGCTCGGCAATGGCTTCATCCAGCTCGGCCGCAGCGCGCTGGCCATCGTCCAGGCGGGCCTGGGCGCGGGCGAGCTGCTCGGCAAACCCGTGCGCGGTCTCGGCCAGGGTTTCCCCCAGTTCGCGGCTGGCGTGGTTGGCCTGGCTGCGCTTGGCCAGGCGGCGGTCGCGCTCCTGGGCGACACGGCCCTGCTCGCGCTCAAGCTCTTCGATGCGCTCGCCGCCCTGCTGGCGCCGCTGCGCTTCCAGTTCGGCGAGGTGGCTTTCATGGTTGTCCAGCGCGCTGCGGCGCTGGCCTTCTTCGCCGGACAGCCCGCGGTCACGGGTATCCAGTTCCAGCAGGCGCGCCTCGAGCAGGGCCAGGCGACGCTGCTCGCGCACGCCGTCGATGCCCAGCTTCATCTCATCCAGCTCTTCGCGCTGGCGGCGCAGTGCCTGCAGATCGGCGTAGTGGCCGCGTGCGGGCAGCAGGGTTTCGACCTGGCGGCGCGCGGTGACCACGGCCTGATGGGCGCCATCGAGTTCGGCGAAATCATCGACCAGCCGCTCGGCGGCATCGAAGGTGCGCGGTGCATCGAGCATGAAGTCGCGCAGGAACACGTTCAGATCGCCGAGGTTCTTCGCCGACTGCGTCTTGTGCAGCAGGCGCAGCGCCATCTCGTTCTCGATCCCGAGCACGTGGCGGAACCGTTCGGCGTAGCTGGCGAAGCTGTCGAAGTGATGCACATCGCCCAGGCGCTGCTTGAGCTTGCGCAGGTCCAGGTCGAAGCCGCCGAGGTCGCGCGCGATGTCGAAACTGCGCTCGGCCACCATGTAGTGCTTGCGCACATCGGCCGCCGCCGCGCCGTTGCCGGCGATCCAGAACAGGCGCACCAGGCTGACGATGCGGCCGTCATTGCTGCGGTATTCCAGTACCAGCGCGGTCCAGGTAGCGCCTTTACGCAGGTACTGGGTGGCGATTTCGCCGGTGCCGCTGTCCTGCTGGTCGGCCCAGGCGCCACGCACGTAGGAGACCAGGTTGCGGTCGCGGCCACTGCGTTCGGCTTCGCGCGCGGCGGCATTGAAGTCGACCAGGGCCGGCGGTACCAGCAGCGCGGACATCGCATCGAGCAGGGTCGACTTGCCCGAGCCGGAGCGGCCGACGAACAGGAAGCCGCGTTCGGCGATCGGCACTTCGGTCAGGCCGGAGAAGGTGCCCCAGTTGTGGACCTGCAGGCGGCGCATGCGGAACTGCTGCGCGCGCGGGTCGGGCTGGTCGCCGGGGAACAGGGCGGGTGCGGGAATGTGGACGGTCATGGCAGGGCTAGCAATCCAGGCAGGGCAGCGGCGCGCGGGCGCGCGCTCAGGCGTCGAGGTCGGCCGGCGCTTCGCGCAGGCGGCGGTACACCTGGGCCAGGGCGGCGACATCTTCGGCGGAGAACATCAGTTTCAGTGCCGGCGAGACTTCATGACGCGCATCGTCACCGCCGAGGCGGGTGAGGATGTGGTTGTCCTTCATCTTCTGCACGGCACTGGCGACGCGGCGGTTGAAGCCGGCGCGGTCGGTGGACAGGTGGCGCTCGTACACGGCCAGTGCTTCGGCCAGTTCGGCATCCTCGACCACCGCGCGCACGCCGCGCGCATCGGCTTCGGCCAACTGCTGGCGCAGGTGCAGCAGCAGCACCGAATCGATGAAGGTCAGCGGCGAGGTACGCAGCAGCACCGGTGCATCGATATCTTCGGTATCGGCCTGGCGGGTGAAGGCCACGCCGCTCTCGCGGTCCAGCACCAGTTCCAGGAACAGGTCCGAGAGCGCCGAGCGGATCGCCGCTTCGCTGCGGATCAGCGCCGGCCACAGCTTGGCGTGGCGCAGCTGGTCGATGCTCGGGCCGATCAGCAGCTGGCACAGCGCGCGGCGGCCATCGAGCGGCAGCCGGCCGGTGTCGCCCATGTAGAAGACGTCATTGTTACGCCGCAGGACGGGCGTCACCACGACCGGCTCGTCGTCGTGCTCGTCTGCGCCGCCGTCGATCGGGGTGTCGGTGGATTGTTCATGCCAGCTCATGGCGTTTCTCCTGGGTGAACCAGATCAGCGGAATGCGGGCGCGACGCCATTGGCCATCGCCGCCGCGCCATTGCGCGATCTCCTGTTGATCGGTGGCGACCTCGCCGTGGCGGGTGCCGAGCGAGAGGTAACCGATGATGCTGCCGAGGCCCTGCGGGGCCTCGCGGTGTTCAAGCACCTGCGCGATCGACAGCCGCGGCTGCTCGCCGAGCAGCTCGTGCAGATCGCAGCGCAGGGTGCGGAAGTCGATTTCAGAGGCGGCCACCAGGTCGCCGACACTTTCCAGCGAGATCGCGGCGGTGTCGTTGCGCTGCACGCTGCCATCCACCTGCGCCTGGCGCGGATCGTGCAGCTTCCATTGCGAGAGCGAGCGCAGCCGGCTGGTGGTGAGCTGCAGGTCGCGGCCGATGCCGCGCTGCGCCGGGATGTGGTCGCGCAGGCCCAGCGCCTCGCCCTGGGCCTGCTTGAGCAGCTGGTTGAGGCGGCGCTGTTCCAGGTAGCCACGGCTCTGCACGAAGCCGCGCAGGCTGCGCGCGAAGTGCTGCAGCACGTCGTGGACCTGGCCACCGCGCTCAAGCATGGTGGTGGTGAAGCCACGCAGGAAGGTGCGCTCGTTGCGATCCAGCTTGCGCGCGAAACCACGCGCGAGCACGGTCTCCAGCGCGGCATCGAGCTGGGCGCTCTGTTCGGCATCATTGAGCAGGCGCCAGAACGCCTCGAAGCTGCGCCCGGCGTCGCTGTCGCCGATCACGTCCACGCCTTCGAACAGCTTGGACAGGACGTCACCGCGCTCGCCCTCATCATCGATGATGCGTTCGCGGAATTCACGGTTGAGGCGTTCGAAGTCGTCGCGCACGCGGCGGAAATCTTCGGTCAGCTCGTCGGCCAGGCCGATGATCTGGCGGGTCCGCTCCAGCGCGCGCTTGCCGTCCAGCGAAGAGACCTTGCCGCCGCTGACGCGGGCGATCTCGGCATCGATGCGGTCGCGCTCGTCGCGCAGCGCGGACAGGCGCGCATCCGGATTGGATTCGGTCAGCGCGGCCAGCTGCGAGAGCTGCTCGATCACCAGCGCCAGGCGGCTCTCGGTGGCGGCAGCGCGCGCCTGCTCCAGGCTGTCGGCGAAGCGGATCGCCTGCGCGGCCTGGGTGGACAGTTCGTACTGTTCCTGGTCGGCGCCTTCGGGCAGGCGACGTTCCAGCCAGCCCTGGGCCAGCCAGTGCGCGATGTAGGCCTGTGCGGTGCGAGGCAGGTCGCGCGAGAGCTCATCGGCCTTGAGATCATCCAGCGCGCGCTGCAGGCGTTCGTGCAGCACCGCGGTGGACAGGGTGCGCTCGTCCTGCATCAGCAGGCTCTGCAGCAGGCCGATGATCTCCGGCGCGTGATCGGCCGCCAGCAGCTTCCACTGCGACTGTTCGCGCAGGTGGCGGTAACGGGTAATGCGCTCGCGATGTTTCATTCGAGACCGGGGACAGGAAGACGGGCCGCGCGGGTCGCGGCGGCCGGGAGGGAAACGGGACGCGCACGCACCCGCAGGGCCGGGCCGAAGCCCGGCGCCTGCCGGCCGCGCGCGACAGCGCGGGGAATCAGCGCTTGCCGCCCACTTCGATGAAACGCAGGAACTCGGCGCGGGTGCGCGCGTCCTCGCGGAAGCTGCCCAGCATCTTGGAGGTGACCATGCTGACGCCCCGCTTGTGGATGCCACGGGTGGTCATGCACTCATGCGCACCTTCCACCACCACGCCCACGCCGACCGGCTGCAGCACGTCCTGGATGCACTGGGCGATCTGCGCGGTCATCTTTTCCTGGACCTGGAAGCGGCGCGCGTACGCCTCGACCACGCGGGCCAGCTTGCTGATGCCCACCACCTTGCCGGCCGGCAGATAGCCGACGTGCACGCGGCCGATGATCGGCGCCATGTGGTGTTCGCAGTGGCTTTCGTACTCGATGTCGCGCAGCACGATCAGTTCGTCGTAGCCGGCCACTTCCTCGAAGGTCCGCTCCATGTAGGCGCGCGGGTCGTCGCGGTAGCCGCTGAACCAGTCGCCATAGGCTTCGGCTACGCGGCGCGGGGTATCCAGCAGGCCTTCACGGGTCGGATCTTCACCGGCCCAGCGCAGCAGGGTGCGCACCGCCGATTCGGCCTCGGCCTGGGTGACGGGGTTGGCGTCGTTGTCTTGCTTGCTCATTACATACAGCACCCGAAGGGGGGCGAGCATCGTACCCGACAGACCCCTCGGGCGTCCTGCGCCGGGGCGCCCGGGCCCCGCCCGGAAAGGCATTCATTGGGCCGCGGTTGTGCCACGGGTATTGATAGGAGGCGAATTAGTAGTATCCTATCTATTCTGATGAACCGATCCCTCGACGAACGCACCCAGCTGCAGATGCAGCTCAGTTCCGGCTTGCTCTATGCAGGGCGGCAGTGGCAGCGCCTGGCCGACCAGGCCCTGGGCAGCTACGGCATTTCCGCTGCCTGCACCATGCCGCTGCTGATGATCGGGCGCGCCGGCGGCGGTATCCGCCAGGTGGCGCTGGCCCACCAGCTGGGCATGGAAGGGCCCTCGCTGGTGCGCCTGCTGGACAAGCTCGCCGCCAGCGACCTGGTCCGCCGCGAATGCGATGCCAGCGACCGCCGCGCCAACCTGCTGTGGCTGACCGACAAGGGCGAGGCCCTGGTCAGCGAGCTGGAAACCCAGCTGATCGGCCTGCGCCAGGATGTGTTCGGCGAGTTGACCCTGGATGAACTGCGCACCGTCCTGAAGCTGTGGCAGCTGCTGGCCGATGCGGCCGACCGCGTGACGTAAGCCTGTTCCCCGTTGTACCGCCCGGTGTCGTCCCTCGACGCCGGGCGATCCCCTTTCCGCTCCCCTGTGAATCCTTTGCCTCGATGTACGGTGAATTCAGTCTCTATGGTGTGTTCGTCCCGACCCTGCTCGGGTTGATGCTGCTTGCCTACCTGCTCAAGAGCGGGTTGCGCGTGGTCCTGCAGCGCACCGGCGCCTACCGCCACATCTGGCACCCCGCCCTGTTCAACCTGGCCGTGTACGTGATCGTGCTCGGCGGGTTGTTTTCCCTGATGCGTTGGATGCAATCGTGAACAAGATCCTCAAGCAGACATTCCCGGTCGTATTGACCGCCGTGGCCGTACTGGCCGCCGTGCTGGTGCTGCGCCACCTGTGGGCCTATTACATGGATGAGCCGTGGACGCGTGATGCGCATGTCAGCGCCGACGTGGTGCAGGTCGCGCCGGACGTGTCCGGGCTGGTGGAGGCGGTGAAGGTGGCCGACAACCAGCCGGTCAAGCGCGGTGAGGTGCTGTTCGTCGTGGACCGGGCACGCTATGAGATAGCGCTGGAGCAGGCCCAGGCCGCCTTGGGCGAACGCCGCGCCACGCTGGACCAGCTGCGCCGCGAGATCGCGCGCGACCGCAGCCTGCAGGATCTGGTCGCCGCCGAGGATGCCGAAGTGCGCCGCGCCAAGCTGCTCGCCGCGCAGGCCACGATGGCCACCGCGCAGGCCGCCGTGGACCTGGCCAAGCTCAACCTGGCGCGTACCGAAGTGCGCAGCCCCAGCGATGGCCACCTCAACGACCGCACCGTGCGCGCGGGCGACTACGTGACCGCCGGGCGCCCGGTGATGGCCGTGCTCGATACCGGCTCGTTCCGCGTGGACGGCTACTTCGAAGAAACCCGCCTGCAGGGCGTGCATGCCGGGCAGAAGGTCGACATCCGCCTGATGGGCGAAGCGCAGCCGCTGCAGGGCCACGTGCAGAGCATCGCCGCCGGCATCGAAGACCGTTACCGCAGTGAAGGCAGCAGCCTGCTGCCGAACGTGACGCCTGCCTTCGACTGGGTGCGGCTGGCCCAGCGCATCCCGGTGCGCATCCATATCGACCGCGTGCCGGCCGGCGTGAACCTGATCGCAGGGCGTACCGCCACCGTCACCATCCAGCCGGACACCGCGCAGGCCACGCCGGCGCAACCGGCACGGACGGCGCTGTGAACCGCCCGGCGCTTCACCGCATCGCCCTGGGGGTGGCACTGACCACGCTGGCCGCGTGCCGCACCGTCGGCCCGGACTACGCGGTGCCGGCCGGGTCCGCCTTCCAGCGGCCGGAGGCGAACGCCGCCTTCCTGGACACCGGCAACCCGCAGGTCGCCGCTGGCGCCGCGCTGCCCGCACGCTGGTGGGAGCTGTACCAGGACGACACCCTCAACGCGCTGGTGCAGCAGGCGCTGCGCGACAACGTGGAACTGAAGGTGGCCGATGCCAACCTGCGCCGCGCCGCCGCCGTGTACGAGCAGGCGCTGGATGCGGGTGGGTTCGAGTACGAGGCCGAGGCCGGAGTCAGCCGCGCGCAGCTCTCGGCCGAATCGTTCCTTCTTGAGCACGAACTGCCGCCGATCAACCTGGCCGACGGCAAATTCGCGGTGTCCTATCAGTTCGATCTGTTCGGCAAGCTCAAGCGCGCCTCCGAGGCCGCGCATGCCGACGAGCAGGCCACCGCCGCCGCGATGGACCTGGCGCGCGTGTCGCTGGTCGCGCAGGTGGCCGGCAGCTACGTCGACATCTGCCACGCCAACCATGAGCTGCACGTGGCCGAGCGCTCACTGCAGCTGCAGCAGCGCAGCCGCGAGGTCACCCAGCGCTTGATCACGGCCGGCCGCGGTACGCCGCCGGAGCTGGCCCGCGCCAATGCCCAGGTCGCGATGCTGCAGGCCGCGCTGCCGCCGTTGCGTGCACACCGCCAGGCCTCCGAATACCAGCTGGCCGCCCTGCTCGGCCGCACGCCAGGCCAGCTGCCCGAGGGCGTGAGCGACTGCAGCCAGGCCCCGACCCTGGCCCAGGCCCTGCCGATCGGCGATGGCCGCGCGCTGCTGCAACGCCGCCCGGACATCCGCCAGGCCGAGCGCAAGCTGGCCGCCGCCACCGCGCGGATCGGCGTGGCCACCGCCGAGCTCTACCCGGACATCCGCCTGGGCGCCTCGGTCGGTGCGGCCGGCCTGCTGGAAGACTTCGGTACGCCGTTGACCCAGCAATGGTCGATCGGCCCGCTGATTTCCTGGACGCTGCCCTCTTCCAGCACGCATGCGCGCATCCACGCCACCGAAGCCGGTGCCGATGCCGCGCTGGCCGAGTTCGATCACAGCGTGCTGCAGGCCCTGCGCGAAACCCAGACCGCGCTGAGCCGCTATGCCCAGGATCTGCAGCGGCTGCAGTTCCTGCAGCAGGCACAGCAGCAGGCCGATCTGGCTGCCAGCCAGAACCGCCGCCTCTATCAGGGCGGGCGCACGCCCTACCTGGCCAGCCTGGATGCCGACCGCAGCCTGGCCAGCGCCGATGCGACCCTGGCGGACGCGCAGGCGCAGGTCTCGCGCGACCAGATCCAGCTGTTCCTGGTGCTCGGCGGCGGCTGGAATGCCGACGCCGTCGCCACCGGCACGGCCGCGAGGTAAGCCATGCTGCTGCTGGACAGACAGGCCTGGTTGTTCTCGGTCAAAACCTTCCTGGCGGCGATCGCGGCGCTGTACATCGGCCTGGCCGGCAATCTTTCGCGGCCGTACTGGGCGATGGCCACGGTCTACATCGTGACCCAGCCGATGCTGGGCCCGACCCGTGCCAAGGGCGCCTACCGCATCCTCGGCACGCTGATCGCCGGTGCGGCGACACTGTGGATGCTGCCGCACCTGGTGGAAACGCCGCTGCTGCTGAGCGCGGCGATGTCGCTGTGGCTGTCGGGGTGTCTGTTCATCGCCCTGCTCAACCGTGGCCCGCGCGGCTACGCGTTCCTGCTGGCCGGGTACACCACCGCCTTCATCGGCTTCCCGGCGGTGACCTCGCCGGACACCATCTTCGACACCGTAGTGGCGCGCAGCGAGGAGATCATCCTCGGCACGGTGGTGGCGGTGCTGTTTGCCTCACTGTTCTTCCCCGCCTCGGTGCGGCCGATGCTGCGCGCGCGGATCGGCAACTGGATGGGCGATGCCGCCGACTGGTGCCGGCAGATCCTGACGCGCGGCCACGCGCATGGCCCGCGCAACCGGCTGGCCGCCGATCTGGTCCAGTTCGAGGCGCTGATCGAATTCATGCGTCGCGACGACCCGCGCCATGCCGGTGCGGCGGTCTCGATGGAGCGACTGCGCGAGCGCATGCTGCTGATGTTGCCGGTGCTCTCCTCGATCGCCGACCGGCTGGGGGCGCTGCGCGCGGGTGGCCGTGCGCTGCCGCCTGGGCTGGAGACGCTGATCGCCGATCTGGCGCAGTGGCTGGAGCAGCCCGGCCGCTCCAGCGCCAGCACGTACGCCACACTGCGCGCCCGCATCGTCGCGCTCAAGCCGGCGGTGGACGGCGAGCTGGATCACCTGCTGCTGGTCACCCTGCTGCTGCGCCTGGAAGAACTGGTGGACCTCTGGCAGGACTGCACCACCCTGCATGCCGCCATCGATGCCGGCACCGCGCCGAGCGATACCGCGCACTACCGCGTGCGCACCCAGCGCGTAGACCACGTGCGCCACGTGGACTACGGCATGGCGCTGTTCTCGGCCGCCAGTGCCGGCGTCGCCCTGATGACGTACTGCGTGCTGTGGATCGGGCTCGGCTGGGAGGGCGGCGGCAACGGCGCGATGATGGCCGCGGTGGCTGCCGCGTTCTTCGCCGCGCAGGATGATCCGGCGCCAAGCATGCTGTCCTTCCTGCTCTGGGCGATCGTGGCCAGCCTGGTGGCCGGCGTGTACCTGTTCGGGATCTTCCCGGCCGTGCACGACTTCGGCAGCCTGGTGCTGGTGCTGGCGGTGATCTTCCTGCCGCTGGGCCTGCTGCTGCATCGGCCCAAGACCGCATTGATCGGTCTGCCGCTCACGGTGAATCTGGTCGCGCTGTTGAACGTGCAGAACACCTACAGCGCCAACATCCAGAGCTTCATCAATTCTGCCGTGGCGATGTTCATCGGCATTGGCTTTGCGGTGGTGATGACGCGGCTGTTCCGCTCGGTGGGTGCCGAGTGGACCGCACGCCGGCTGGTGCGCCAGGGCTGGAACACGCTGGCCGATGCAGCCGAGGGCCGTGGCCAGCAGGACCGCCAGCAGTTCGCCGCACGCATGCTCGATCTGCTCGGCCTGCTGGCACCGCGGCTGGCGGCGACGCCGGAAGGCAGCGATATCGCCTCGGTGGACATGCTCACCGAGGCGCGGATCGGCCTGAACATCCTGCAGCTGCGCCGCTCACGGCACGGCCTGCCGCCGGCCAGCGTGGCCGCGATCGACGCGATCCTGGACGACATCGCCCGCCATTACCGCGCCCAGGCCGCGCAGCGCCGCCCGGTGCCCGCCCCCACCGGGCTGCAGGCCCGGCTGGAGGCCTCGCTCAAGCGCGTGCAGACCGTGGCGGCCGGCAAGGCCCGCGATGAGGCGCTGATGGGCCTGATCGGGCTGCGCTATGCCCTGTTCCCCGAGGCGCCGGTGGTCGATACCCCTGCCGAGACCCCCGCAGCGGCCCCGGGCCTGCCCGCGCCGCGCTGAACCGGCTCGGGCGCGGACCGGCCGGCCCGCGCCGATCAGGGCTATCCTGACGCATGCATTTGCGCATGGATCAAGGTGATTTCCGATGAGTTACGACCTGATGGTGTTCGACCCCGCCGTCGCCCCGCGCGAGGCCGAGGCCTTCCTGCAGTGGTATGACGCGCAGACCGAATGGAACGAGACGCACGACTACGACGACCCCAAGGTGTCGGTACCGGCACTGCAGGCCTTCTTCGCTGCGCTCGCCGAGCATTACCCACCGATGGATGGCCCGCTCTCCGATGAGGAAGACGACCGCCCGGAAGTGACCGACTACAGCATCGGCCAGCACGTGGTCTATGCCTCGTTCGATGACGAGGTGGCCGAGAACGCGCACGGCCTGGTGCAGGTGCTGGCCAACACCCACCAGCTGGGCTTCTTCGATGTCAGCGGTGACGGTGCCATCGTGTTCCCCGATGGCACCGTGGTGATTCCGGAGTAAAACCGGACGCGGGGCTAGAACAACTGCCCCTGGGCCGGCGCCGTCACGACGGCGTCGGCTACTGCGTCGCCCTGGCCGCCCTGCAGGCGCGCCGCCAGGCCCGACAAACGGCTGGCATGCCGCGCCAACGCGGCCTCCAGCACCTGCGCACTGCCGAGCACGTGCAGCGACTGCCGCGCACGGGTCATGCCGGTGTAGACCAGCTCGCGCGACAGCACGCGGTTGTCGCGCCGCGGCAGCTGCAGCCAGACCTCATCGAACTCCGAACCCTGCGCCTTGTGCACGGTCATCGCGAACGCACTCTCATGTGCGGGCAACGCACCCGGGTGGAAACCGCGCGGCTGGTCCGGCGTCTCGCC
Source organism: Stenotrophomonas sp. IS26 (assembly GCF_054188265.1). Classification (NCBI taxonomy): domain Bacteria; kingdom Pseudomonadati; phylum Pseudomonadota; class Gammaproteobacteria; order Lysobacterales; family Lysobacteraceae; genus Stenotrophomonas; species Stenotrophomonas sp. IS26. The sequence continues at coordinate 109,830 of NZ_JBSZJV010000012.1, read as the reverse complement.
GGGGAACCACGCGGTCACGCTGCCGTGCCGGTCAATCAGGCAGATGCCGATGTCGCCGTTGAACAGGCGGTGCCGGTAGCTGTTTTCTGTGATCAGCAGCAGCCGGCCGTGGAAATAGCCCGGGGCCATGCCCGGCCGCGGCACACCGGCCAGCAGTGCTTCGATGCGCGCGTTGAGCCCGCGTGCACCCTGGGGGCCTTCGCGCACGGCGGTGAGCAGGCGGATGCGGCCGGCATTGGCCAGCGCCTGACCGGGATCGGCGGCTTCGCCGAGGCCACGCCAATGCCCGAGCAGGTGCTCGCGATGATGCTGCAGCGGGTCGCTCTGGTCCTCGTGGAAGTGCACACCGGCCAGCGTGCCGACGCGTAGCAGGGCAAGCGCGGTGGCACTGTTGCCCTCGCGCACGGCATGCGCCAGCGGCGCCAGATCGAGCGCGTCGGTCTGCCGGTAGCCGCGCTGCAGCTGCACGCGCCGGCCGGCGAACCGGCGTGGCGGTGCCAGCGGTTGCAGCGCCTCGGGCGCGAGCAGCGCGCGTAATGCCTGCGCGTCGTCGGCCTGGGTGCCCAAGCCATCGCCACTGGCGCGCAGGATCGCACTGAGCACATCGCCGGCTTCCACCGAGGGCAGCTGGTCCGGATCGCCGAGCAGCACCAGCCGGCTGCCATCGGCGACCGCCTCGACCAGCTTGGTCATCAACGGCAGATCGATCATCGAGGCCTCGTCCACCACCACCACGTCATACGGCAGCGGGTTGTCGGCGTGATGGCGGAAGCGCGGCGAATCCGGGATCACCCCGAGCAGGCGATGCAGGGTGGTGCCGGTGCTCGGCATCGCATCGCACAGGGCCGGCGCGATGCCGACCAGCCGCAGCCGCTGCACGGCCAGGCGCAGGCTCTCGGCCATGCGCTCGGCGGCACGGCCGGTCGGCGCAGCCAGCGCGACCCGTGGCAATGCCTGGTCAGCCTGCACCGCCTGTGCGGCCAGCAGTACCAGCAGCCGCGCGATGGTGGTGGTCTTGCCGGTGCCGGGGCCGCCGGTCACCAGCACCAACGGATGGCAAAGGGCGACGGCCGCCGCACGGGCCTGATGATCGATCCCGTCGCGGGCCTGCGGGAACAGCTGGCCAAACAGGGTGGCCAGGCGGCCGGGATCGGCCTCAGCCAGCGGATGCGTGGCGATGCGTTGCAGGCCCTGCGCAAGCCGACGCTCGTATTCGCGGTAGCGGCGCAGATAGAGCAGCCCGTTTTCCAGCACCAGCGGTGCATCGCCGGCGACCACGTCATCTGCGTGCGGCACCTCCACCCACGGCGAGGCGCGCAGCTGCGCCAGCCAACCCTCGGGCGCGGGCCACTCGATCTCGGCATCGATCAGCCGCTGCGGCTGGCTCGGATCCAGGCCGGCATGGCCTTCCGAGACCGCCAGCGACGCCAGTGCAGCACCGAGCAGCACCGCCTCGGGCGTGTCCGGGCGCAGCCGGCGCAGGCTTTGCGCCAGCGCGTGATCGAGTGTGCGCAGCGCATTGCCGCGGTACAGCGTGGTGAGCAGGCTCATGCGTCCCCCCGTGCGCGGGCGGCCATGCGGGCCTGGGCGTGTTCGCCACCCGCGAACAGCGCATCCAGCGCATCCACGAGGGCCGGATCGAAGCGATGCGCATACAGGCCGGGGCTGTCCTCGCGGCCGGCGTCCAGGCCGCGGCAGAACAGGTAGCGGATGCCGCCCATGTCGCGCGTGTAATCGTACTGCGCGCCCAGCCGGAAGCGCAGCCAGCGGTGCAGCGCCACGGTGTAGATCAGTGCCTGCAGGTCGTATTCGCTGTGCTGCATGGCACTCGTCAGGCGGGCCGCGTCGTAGCCGGGCAGGCGGTTGGATTTGTAATCGAGCACGTACCAGCGGTCCGCACGCACGTAGGTCAGATCGATCTTGCCGGTCATCAGACCTTCCAGCCGCCGGCGTGTGCCGAAACCATGGCGGTCGCGTACCAGTCCATGCGCGTGCAGCAGGGCCAGCAGGGCGGGAACGGCGGTCGGCTGCATCGCGAAGTGGAACTCGATCTCGGCGCGGCGTGCATCGGCCGGCAGGTCGTGCAGTGCGCCGCCTTCCGGCAAGGGCACGGTCAGGGTCTGGCCGACCAGCGCGGTCAACATGGCCACGCCATCGTCCAGATCTTCCTCGGCATAGCCTTCCGCGCGCAGCGAAGCACGCAGGACCTCGGCTTCCTCGCCGGGTGCCGGCTGCCCGGCCTGCCAGCCGCCCCACAACGCGAAATCGGTGTTCTCCAGCGCATCGTGCAGCACATTGCCGAAGCGGCTGCCCATGAAACGCGGGTCGATCTCGTCGCTGGCCACGGCCGGTTGCTCGGCGTCCAGGGTGAGGTCCACGCCGGCCGGTTCGTCGGCCGCGGGGGCCGGCACTTCGGTCGCGGCGGCATCGGTGTCGTGGCCGGCGTCGGCATGCGCCAGCTGGGTGAAGCTGTACACCCACCAATCGTGCGGCACGCGGCGGGTGAGCGCGCGTACCGGCGGCAGTTCGCCCTCGCGTTCGAAGGCGAGCTGTGCCGGCCGGGTCTCCACCGGGCCTTCGATCACGGCGATGTCCGGGTGGTCACGCAGGGCGGCCATGTTGGACAGCATCGGTGCCAGGCGGGTCTTCGCCAGGCCGGCCAGATCACCCGCGGCGATCCACAGCGCGTGCTCGGCGCGGGTCAACCCGACGTAGAGCAGGCGCGCGTCTTCGGCCTCCTGTTCCTGCGCGCTGCGCGTGCTGGCCGCGCTCCAGCTGTCGTCCTTGTCCAGCTTCCAGTGCAGTTCACGGCGGCCATTGGCGTACACCGTGCAGTTGGCCTCGGTGTTCGGCGCGCCACCCCCGATGCCCACGAACGGCAGGAACACCAGCGGATACTCCAGGCCTTTGCTCTTGTGCAGGGTGATGATCTGCACGCGGCGCGCATCCGATTCCAGGCGCAGCAGTTGCTGTTCGTCGTTCTGGTCGGCGTGCGCCATCTGCACCTGCAGCCAGTCGAGCAGGCCGTGCATGCCCAGCGTCTGCCCGGCCGCCTGCTGCAGCAGTTCGCCCAGCTGCAGGTAGTTGGTCAAGCGGCGCTCGCCATCGAGCAGGCCGAGCAGGCGCTCGGCGTGCTCGGCACACAGATCGGCGATCACCGCGAACGGGCCGCCGCGCTGCCAGCGCTCACGCCATTCCAGCAGCCGCACCTGGAACGAGCGTTGTGCATCCCCTTCACGCTCCAGCGCATCGATCGCCTCGGCATCTTCGCCAAGCAACACGGTCGACAGCGCCGCGCGCAGCCGTCCTTCATCGGCCGGTTGCAGCAGGGCCAGCAACAGCAGGCGCAGGTCGTGCGCTTCGGGTGTGGCGTACAGGCTCTGCTTGCCCGCGGCGACGGCGGGAATACCCACCGCACCGAGCGCCTGCTGGATGCGCGTGGCCTCCTTGTGCGAGCGCACCAGGACCGCGATGTCGCCGGGTTGTACCGGCACGTCGCGCAGCAGCGCGCGCCCTTGCCGGGCCTCACTGAGGATCTGGTGGATCGCGGCCACGCAGGCGTCGCTGGCCTGCTGGCGCGAGGGATCGGCCTTGAGATCGCCGGCCTCGGTGTTGTGCAGCACGCGCACGGTCAGGCCGGGTGCGGGAATCCCGTCGCGCAGGAAATCCGCATCCACGCGGGTGCTGCCGGGGTGCACCGGCTCGAAGGCGATGTCGGCTTCGAGGAAGGCGCGTTCGCCGGCATTGGCGTACAGCGCTTCGATCGCGTGCAGCACCGCCGGACGCGAGCGGAAGTTGCGGTCCAGCGCGGGCGCTGCATCGGCCTGGCGTTTGGCTTTGAGGTAGGTGTGGATATCGCCGCCACGGAAGCCGTAGATCGCCTGCTTGGGATCGCCGATCAGGAACAGCGCCGGTGTCAGGCCGGCCTCGCGGGTCTCCTCCGACTCGCCGAACACGCGCTGGAAGATGCCCCACTGGCGGTCGTCGGTATCCTGGAACTCGTCCACCAGCGCGATCGCGTACTGCGCGCGCAGCTGCTGCACCAGGGTGGCGCGGTGCGGGCCGTCGAGTGCATCGGCGACACCGTCGATCAGGTCATCGTAGGTCTGCACGCGTCCGATCCGCTTGAGCTCAGCCAAGCGCGCACGCGCTTCATCGCGCAGGTCATGCAGGAACGCGGTGGCCTGCTGGCGCAGCCACTGCTCGCGCGCGTCGGCGGCGTGCCACCAGCGTTGCAGTGCATCGAACAGCGGCGAGACCGGGCACTGGCCGTCCATGCCGTCCTTGCAGAAGGCCAGCAGCTGCACCGGCAGCAGCTTGCCGAGGTGGCTCTTGTCACCGCGCGGCCAGTGCTGTGCGCTGCGGCCGGCGAACAGCTCGCCGAAGGCCTTGTCGAAGCTGGGCCGTTTGGCACGGCGACCGTCGAAGACCTTGCGATCGAAGGCGGCGGCGATCTGTGCCTGCGCGTCTTCGCCGTGGCTCTCGATCGCCTCGGCCAACGCGGCCGCGGCGAGCCGCAGCTGCGGCGCGGGGTCGTCGAAGGTGTGGGTCGGCCGCGCTGGGAGCAACGGCAACGGCTTGATCAGCGTGGTGAGATCGCCGGCCAGCGCCTCGGGCGAGGACCACAGCCAGGTCAGCGCATCGACCGTGGCCGCGTCGTTGGCATGCACGCGCCACAGGTCGGCGGCGAGTTCCTCGTGCAGCGCGCGTTCGCTCGGCAGCAGGGTCGGCGGATCGAAGGTGTGTCCGCTCTCCAAGGCATGCTCACGCAGCACGCGGGTGCAGAAGCCATGGATGGTGAAGATCGAGGCGAGATCGATTTCGTCGGCCGCGGTCTGCAGCCGGCGCGCCAGCGCGGCCGGCGTTTCTTCGCCGAGGGCGAGCTGGCGGTGGAGGATCACCTGGGTCAGGACGACCTCCGGGCTGTCCTGTTCGCTCGGCGCGCGCTCGACCAGCTGTGCGGCCAAGGCAAGGCGCTCGCGGATGCGCTTGCGCAGTTCCTGCGTCGCGGCATCGGTGAAGGTGACCGCCAGGATCTGGCCGATGCGCCAGCCCTTCTCCACCACCAGCCGGGTGAACAGCGTGGCCAGGGTGAAGGTCTTGCCGGTACCGGCGCTGGCCTCGATCAGGCGCACGCCCTCCAGCGGCAGCGCCAGATAGGGATCGTTGAGCAGGTCGTGGTCGATCATCGCAGGGCTCCTTCCTCGTCAAAGCCCGGGAACACACGGCCTTCGCGCACCGCGGTGAACACCACGAAGCTGTTGTGCAGCAATTGTCGGTAGCTGTCCGCGCTGGCGAACGGATCATGGCCACGCAGCGCGAGCTGGTAGCCGGCGCCGGTGGATTCGCCCCAGGTGCGGTCGCTGCCATGCCACTTGGCGCGGCCCTCGGCTTCGCGCTTGGCCGCGGCGGCGGTGTACAGCACCCAGCCGGTGGACGGGCCGTACAACAGCGGCGCGCGCAGCCCTTCGCTGCGCAGCTGCAGCAGGCGCCGCAGCACCTCGTGCGCCCGTTCGGCCTCCAGCGGCGGCAGCGTGTGCGGGCCCAGCCCGTCATCGCCCGCGTCGTGGAACTGGACCAGCGGCTGTGGGTCGCCGGCGGCGTTGGCGAGCAGCCAGTCCAGGCCCTGGCGGATCGCGGCACGGCCATTGAGCGGGCCCGGGCGCAGGCGCACCAGGCCATGCGGATGCAGGCCATCGACGCGGCCGTGCAGACGCACCCCGTCGATATCCACTTCGTAGCGGCGGCTGCCGGCCGCGGTACCGGCCTGCCACTGCGCCAGCGCCTGTGCGTAGGGTTCGGTCTGCGCCTGCAGCAGGGCGAACTGACGCTCCCCCAGTGCACCGGAGGGCAGCAGCGCACGCGCGCGCAGCCGGGGGTACAGCGGCGCGGCATTCTCGTCGAGGGTGGCCTCGATCACCGCCTGCTGCAGCAGTACGGTATCGCCACCGCGCGCCGCCATCACCAACGGCTCCACATCCTCGGCGTTGTCCACGTCGTCGGGCAGGCGCAGGCCGAGCCGTTGCGAGAGGAACTGGCTGGCCGGATCGGTGAGGAAGCGACGCAGCGCATCCACGCTCAGTTCCGCCTCGCCCACCACGCTCTCCATCGGTGGCAGTGGCCGTGCGAACCAGGGCGCCAGCGCACGCCGTGCGCCGCCAAGCGAGCCGGCGGCCGGGTGCCATTGCTGGCGATAGCTGAAACGTCGCGGTTCCTCACCGCCACCGAAGGCCGCCGGTGCAAACGGCTGCAGCGAGTGCCGCACCGTCATCCGCTTGGCCGCCGCGGGCGGATCCAGGTGGTACTCGGCAGCGGCATCGATCAGCTCGCTGACCAATACTGACGGTTCGCGCACGCTGCCATCGCGCGGATCGGCGCCCAGGTAGCTCAGGTAGAACACGTCCTGCGCCGAGGCGAACAGCTGCAGGAACAGGAAACGGTCGTCCTCGCGCAGCGAGCGGTCGCCATGCCGGCGCTTGTCGGTGCCCAGTTCGGCGGTGAGCTGGTTGAGCCCCGCAGCCGGGTCGCGGCGCGGGAAATCGCCATCGTTCAGCCCGAGCACGCAGATCACCCGGAACGGCAGCAGGCGCATCGGCACCATCCGCCCGAAACTGACGCCGCCGGTCAGCAGCGGCGCACGTGTATCGGCCTGCGCGAGCACGCCGGCGAAATGCGCGCGCAGCACCTCCGGCGGCACGTCGCCCTCGAAGCCGGCGGTATCCGCATCACGGGCGAACTCGTTGATCAGTTTGCGCAGCCGCTCCAGCGCGCGCTGGCTGTTGGCGGCCTGCGGCGGCTCCGGCAGCAGCGCATCGAGCAGCGCCAGCAGACGCTGCCGCCACTGGCCGGGCGACATCGCCTCTCCCAACGCCTTCTGGTAGCGCGCCAGCACCCGCAGCAGGCCGAGCAGGCGGTCCAGCGCATCCAGCGCGCTGCCTTCCAGCTCCGGCCACGGCGCGACCCCGGCGATATCGCCGTCGCTGCCGCTGGCATGGCCGAGCAGCAGGCGATCAAGTGCGAACTGCCAGGTGAAGGCGTCATCGACCGGGGCCTGGTGCTGGCCGCGATGGGCGGCATCCAGCCCCCAGCGCGCGCCGGCGGCCTGCAGCCAGTCGTGCAGGCGGTCAAACGCCGCCGCATCCAGACCGGCCGCTTCGGCCAGCGGCGCGCTGGCGAGCAGATCCAGCACTTCGTTCAAGCCGAAGCGCGAGACCGGCAACCCGAGCAGGTGCACGAACACATCGGCCAGTGGTTCACCCGCCAGCGGGCTGGTGTCGGCCAGCGCATAGGGAATGTGGTCATCGCCGCCGCCGCGCCCGCCGAACACCGCTTCCAGGTAGGGCACGTAGGGATCGATGTCCGGCGCCAGCACCGCGATCTCGCGCGCCTGCAGCGGCGGATCGAAGCGCGGGTCCTGGAGCAGGCCGCGCAGCTGGTCGTGCAGCACCTGCAGTTCGCGCAGGCGGGTATGGCAGGCATGCACCTGCAGGCTCGGGTCGTCGTAGCGCAGCGCCTCGCGCAGAGGCCCGGCGGGCTGCCCGCGGCGGTGGAACAGGTCGCGCTGCAGGCGATGCAGCAGGCTGTCGGACAGGCCGCCGGCGTCCATGTCCGGGCGCGCGTCCTCTTCGGGATCGTCGTAGGCGGCGATCTCACCGGAGGGGTGCACGACCTCGTAGCTGCCCAGCACCGCCATGAAGTCGCGGCCCGCCGCGCCCCAGGCCTGCAGCAGGCGGTTCTCGCCGGCCGCCTCGCCGAACGGATCGGGCGCGCCGCTGCGCAGCTTCTCGCCCAGGGTCTGCAGATCGCCCCAGTAGGCTTGGGTCGGTGTGGGCAGATAGAAGTGCATCGTGCCGACCCGCGCCTGGGTGGCCATCACCCGCAGCACGTCCGGGGAGATGTTGAGCGTGGCGAAGGCGAACACCCGCGCCGGCAGGCCCTGCGGCAGCGGCTGGTCGGCGCCCTCGAAACGGGCGAGATAGGCATCGATGCGGCGCGCACGGTACTGCTTGCCGCTGGCGATATGCCGCCACAGGATCGCCTGCGGGTCGTTCGGTGCCGCGCCGGCCTCCCAACGCAGCAGCCAATCGCGGCGCCAGGCCTGGTACTTCTCGAACACCGAGGCCAGCTCGGCGGCCAGCGCCCACGGCTTGAGCGGATCGGCCGCGGACAGGTAGGCCTGCAGGGCCGCCATCGGCGGCTGCGCCATCAGCACCGGGTCACGCAGCGCAGCGTACAGCCTCCAGCGCAGGCCCTCGGCATTGAGATCGTCATGTTCGCCGGGCACGTTGGCGTTGAGGGCGCGGGCGACCAGCTCACCGGGGGTGAGGAACTCCAGGTTGGCGGCAATGCCATACTCGGCCGCCAGGGTCGATTGCAGCCAGCGGCGCATCGCGACCTGCGGGATCAGGACCACCTCAGGCACCAGGATCGATTGGCCCGGCACGGGCGTGCGCAGCGTCGTGGCCAGCAGGGCGGCCAGCACATCGAGCGAGTTGGAGTGGTACAGGCGGAAGTCTGAAGCGGCGTCGGTCATCGCAGGAGTGTGCCGCAGCCCGCGCACGAACGCAGCGCTGGCCGGTGTCCGGACGTGGAAAAGGCCGTGGCCGGTACCGGCCCGACACGCTGTGTTGCAGCCCACGGCATGGCCGTCGGGGCGCTGCCCTCACCTGCCCGTGCGACAATACTGCACGGTGCAGTTCGGTTATGTTCAGCCGTTCACCACGATCTTACAACGTTGGAATTTTGTTAATGGCGCTCATGACGGTTTCCGAAGAGAGTCTGGTGCAGTTGTCCAACGTCCGCATAGACCGCGGCGGACGTACGATCCTGCGCGACGTTTCGCTGACCGTTCCGCGCGGCAGCATCACGGCCGTGCTCGGCCCGTCGGGCAGTGGCAAGTCCACCCTGCTGGCCGCGTTGACCGGTGAGCTGCGGCCGGTTGCCGGCGAGGTCACCCTGTTCGGCCAGCCCATCCCGACCGGCGCACGCGCGCTGTTGGAGATGCGCAAGAGCGTGGGCGTGCTGCTGCAGGGCAACGGCCTGCTGACCGACCTGACCGTGGCCGAGAACGTGGCGCTGCCGCTGCGCACCCACACCCGCCTGCCCAAGCCCGTATTGCGCCGCCTGGTGCAGATGAAGCTGCACGCGGTCGGTCTGCTGGCCGCTGCCGATGCCTGGCCGCGCGAGCTGTCCGGCGGCATGGCGCGCCGTGTGGCCCTGGCCCGCGCGCTGGCACTGGACCCGCCGCTGATGATCTACGACGAGCCGCTGACCGGGCTGGATCCGATCGCCTCGGGCGTGATCATGAGCCTGATCCAGCGCCTCAACCACAGCCTGGGGCTGACCAGCATCATCGTCAGCCACCACGTGCACGAGACCCTGCCGATCTGCGACCAGGTGATCGCGATCGCCAACGGCGGCATCGTGTTCCAGGGCAGCCCGGCCGCGCTCGAATCCAGCCAGGACCCGCTGCTGCGGCAGTTCCTGCATGGTGAGCCGGACGGCCCGATCCCGTTTGATGCCGCACCGCGTGCGAGGGTTGCCTGATGCCGTTCGTTGACGCCACCCGCTCGCTCGGTCGCGCCGGCCTGTTCTCGCTGACGGTGCTGCGCGGCTCGCTGCCGACCGCCGATTTCCTGGCCGAGCTGACCCGCGAGATCTACAAGATCGGTGCACGTTCGCTGCCGATCATCGCCGTGGGCGGTGCCTTCGTGGGCCTGGTGCTGACCCTGCAGGGCTACCGCACGCTGACCACCTTCGGTGCCGCCGATGCCTTGTCCACGCTGCTCGGCCTGTCGCTGTACCGCGAACTGGCCCCGGTGCTCACCGCGCTGCTGTTCATCGGCCGCGCCGGCAGCTCGATCGCCGCCGAGCTGGGCCTGATGCGGGCCACCGACCAGATCAAGGCCCTGGAGCTGATGGCGATCGACCCGGTCGCCAAGGTCGTTGCCCCGCGCTTCTGGGCGGCGGTACTGACCGTGCCGCTGCTGACCGGCATCTTCTGTTCAATGGCGATCAGTGCCAGCTACTTCGAGGCCGTGCACGTGCTCGGCCTGGACAATGGCGTGTTCTGGTCGGCGCTGAGCAACAGCGTGGACTTCTGGGACGACTTCGGCGTGGCGATGCTGAAGTCGGCGATCTTCGGCGGCACGGCAGCCCTGGTGGCCTCCTATGTCGGTTTCCATGCCGAACCCACCATCGAAGGCACCTCGGTCGCCACCACGCGTGCGGTGGTCAACGCCTCGCTGCTGGTGCTGGTCTTCAACTTCGTGCTGTCCGCCATGATGTTCCAGTAGGTACCGACCGTGGGTCGGTACGGCCGTTGTCCCTGGCCAGTACCCCGCTTGAGTACGCAAAGACTTCCCGCCCGGACACCTGTCCAGGCACCTGACAAAGAACAGTGAGATATCCCATGGCCATCCGCGGTCCCAGACTCGAATTTTCCGTCGGCGCGTTCCTGCTGCTGGCGCTGGCCTCGCTGCTGGTGCTGGCCGTGGCCTCCACCAATCAACGGTGGGGCACCGGTGGCAGCGGCTACGAACTCAAGGCGCGCTTCACCCAGATCGGCCAGCTGCGCAAGCAGGCCCCGGTCAAGATCGGCGGCGTCACCATCGGCCAGGTCTCGGGCATCGAACTGGATCCCCAGAAGTTCGACTCGATCGTGACCCTCAAGCTCGACGGCAAGTTCAAGGATCTGCCCGCCGACACCTCGGCCGGCATCTTCACCAGCGGTTTGCTCGGCGAGAGCTATATCGGACTGCAGCCGGGCGGAGATCCGGACGTACTCAAGTCCGGCGACGAGATCGTCTTCACCCAGCCGGCGGTGGACCTGCTGCAGCTGGTCGGCAAGTACATGTTCAGCGGTCCGGCCAACACCGGTGGCGCTGACTCCCACGATGGCAACGGCGCGCCCGCGCCTGCAACGGAACCGCAACCATGAAAAAGACCCTGATCCCGGCACTGCTGGCCTCGGCCCTGCTCGCCGCCACGCCCTCGCTCTCCTTCGCCCAGGCCGCCCCGGCGGCCGCTGCCGCCCAGCAGGGCCAGGCCAGCAAGGCCGTGATGGACGCCGGCACCCGCATCCTGACCTCGCTGCAGCAGCGCCGCACCGAGTTCCGGGCCAACCCGGCCGTGCTGCGTGACTTCATCAACAGCGAGCTCAACAAGACCTTCGACCGTGACTACGCCGCCCGCCTCGTGCTGGGCGTGCACGGCCGCGGCGCCTCCGATGCCGACGTCAAGCTGTTCGCCGATGCGATGGCCGACAACCTGATGCAGCGCTACGGCTCGGCCCTGCTCGAGATCCAGGGCAAGCCGACCTTCCGCCTGAAGACCGAGTCGCCGCTGCCGGGCAACCGTGGCGTGCGCGTGTCCACCGAGCTGATCCGCGCCGGCAGCGAGCCGACCCCGGTCGACTACCTGATGCGCAACGTCAACGGCCAGTGGAAGATCTTCGATGTGATGATCGAAGGCATCTCCTACGTGCAGACCTTCAAGACCCAGTTCGACGCCCCGCTGCGCCAGAAGTCGATCCAGCAGGTCGCCACCGAACTGCGCAACGGCAGCATGCAGGCCGGGCAGGCCCCGCGTGGCAAGTAACAGCGCCAGCGTGCAACGCAACGGCACCTCGCTGGTGTTCAGCGGGGAGCTCGACCGCGCGGCGGTGACGGCTCTGTGGCCCTCGCTGACCGCGCTGGACGGCGTGCAGCAGGTGGATCTGGCGGCGGTGAGCCGGCTCGACAGCGCCGGTCTGGCGCTGCTGGCCGAGCTGGCCGCACGCCTGCGTGCAGACGGGACCCCACCGACGATCGTCGGCAGCCCGGACGGTTTCACCGACCTCAGTGCCGCCTACCGGTTGGCACCCACCCTGGATTTCCATGCCCTTTCTGGGCGAGCTGACATGAACGTCATACGCACCCTCCCCCTCCTCGTGCTGGCGCTGGCCTTGAGCGCCTGTGCCGGCAAACCCGCACGCGACAGCGCACCGGTCAGCGTCGAGGTCGCCCCCGTGACGGCACCGACGACCGCGACGGCCGACGCCGATGCCGTACCGGCCGATATCGTCGCCGACACGACGCCCCCCGCTGCTCAGGCCGGCACCGACCCGGCCACCGCGCCAGTCAGTGGCGGCACCGCACCGACCAATGCCGAGGACGATTTTGCCGCGCTGTATGGTGGCCCGGCCCCGACCGCGGAGGGCAGTGAAGGCGGCAGTACGGCCTACGATCCCTGGGAACCCTTCAACCGCAAGGTGCACAGTTTCAACAACGTGGTCGACCGCGCCGTGGCACGACCGCTTGCCACTGCGTACACGCGTGTGGTGCCACGTTTCGCCCGTACCGGCGTGACCAACTTCTTCAGCAATCTGCGGGCACCGGTGACCATCACCAACCAGGTGCTGCAGGGTCGCCCTGGCGATGCGTGGGACAGTCTGGGGCGGTTCCTGATGAACTCCACGCTGGGCGTGGGTGGCTTGTTCGATCCGGCCAGCAAGGCGATGGTGCCGCGACGCAGTGAGGACTTCGGCCAGACCCTGGGTGCCTGGGGCTGGCGCGGCTCGCGCTATGTGGAGCTGCCGTTCTTCGGCCCGCGTACCGTGCGCGACGTGTTCGGCCTGGCGGGCGACATTCCGCTCTCGCCGATCCGTACCATTGAAGAAGACAAGATTCGTATCGGTCTTCAGGGTCTGCAGCTGGTGGACATGCGATCGCAGTTGATGGCGCTGGATGACATCCGCGACAACGCCGTGGACGAGTACGCCCTCACCCGCGATGCGTGGCTGCAACGTCGCAACTACCAGATCGAGAACGACCTGCGTGGCAAGCACGCGCGCGGCAAGGACGCCGACGACACCGCACCGATTCCGGTCGATGCGATGCCGATGCCGAACTGGGGCAACTGAACCCCCACGAAAAAGCCCCGCCGAAGCGGGGCTTTTTTTTGTTTCCGGGTCCGCCGATCAGGCCGCCAGCGCCGCGTCGATCGCCGCGACCAGGCGTGCGTCATCGGCCGGCACGTCCGGGGCGAAGCGCGCGATGACCTGACCATCGCGGCCGACCAGGAACTTCTCGAAGTTCCACAGCACGCCCGGGGCGGCGTTGACTACCAGCTCCGGATACTTGGCCACGGCGCCCTGCAGCTTCTCGCGCATCGGGCCTTCGCCGGTGGCAGCCGGCTGCGCGGCGGTCAGCTGCTGGTACAGCGGATGGGTGTCCTCACCGGCGACGCTGATCTTGGCGAACATCGGGAAGCTGACGTTGTACTCCAGCTGGCAGAACTGCTGGATATCCGCTTCGCTGCCCGGCTCCTGGGCCAGGAAGTTGTTGGCCGGGAAGCCCAGCACTTCCAGGCCGGCGGCCTGCTTGTCGGCGTACAGCGCCTGCAGACCTTCGTACTGCGGGGTCAGGCCGCACTTGGAGGCGACGTTGACGACCAGCAGCACCTTGCCGCGGTAGTCGGCCAGCGAGGTCGGCTGACCTTCGATGGTGGTCACGGGGATGTCGTAGACGGTCTGGCTCACGGCAGGTTCCTTGCGTTGGATCGGGGGAGGCACAGCATAGCCGTGCCGGGGGGCGGTCAGTCGACGCAGATCGTGCCCATCGCCACACCGCCATCGATGCGCTGGCGGCAGCCGAAGTTCTGGCTGACATCGCGCTGGCAGACGCCACGCGCGGCCGTTCCCGGTGCGGCATCGCCGGTGGCCAGGCACTGGCCGGTGCAGTCGGCCTTGGCGCTGCAGGCCTTGCCGGCATCCGCGTAGGGCACCACACACTGCACGCGCTGCAGGCGACCCAGCGGCTGCAGGCTGCCACCGGCGGCGGTGCATTCGGCGGCGCTGGGCGTGGCAGGCGTGGCGGCGGTGGTATCGGCAGGCGGTGTGCTGCTGCACCCGGCCAGGGCGAACAGGAGGGACAGCATCAGGGTCAGACGCATGGGCGGTTCCTTGAAAGGTTGAAGACGGCAGGGAAAAGACGTGCCGCGCAGCATGCGCGATCACCTGCATGCACGGCGTCGGCGTTCACTCCTGCGCGGGGCTGGTCTCGTCGCCTGCCACGTCCTCGTCCTCGCCGCTCATGTCGCCGAGCAGGTCCTGGGTCTGTTCACTGCCCAGCGTTTCCACGCTGCGCAGGCGGCGCTCGATGGTGCGCGTCTTGCGGCTGGCTTCGCCGAGGCTGCGGCCAACCGTGGTGATCTGCTTCTCGGCTTTTTCCAGGATGCCGGCGAACTTGCCGAACTCGCTCTTGACCGCACCGAGCAGGCCCCACACTTCGCTGGAGCGCTGTTCGATGGCCAGCGTGCGGAAGCCCATCTGCAGGCTGTTGAGCAAAGCGGTGACGGTGGTCGGGCCCGCCACCACCACGCGATGGTCGCGCTGCAGCAGGTCGATCAGGCCAGGGCGCCGGATCACTTCGGCGTACAGGCTTTCAGTGGGCAGGAACATCACCGCGAAATCGGTGGTGTGCGGCGGCGCGATGTACTTGTCGCAGATCGATTTGGCCTGGATGCGGATCGCGCGTTCCAGCTGCGCGCCCTGCACCCGCACACCCTCGACGTCGCCCTGCTCCTGCGCATCGAGCAGGCGCTCGTAATCCTCACGCGGGAACTTGGAATCGATCGGCAGCCACACCGGGGTGTCTTCATGGCCACGGCCCGGCAGGCGCACGGCGATATCGACGATCTCGTTGCTGTCCGGGCGTACTTTGACGCCGCGCGCGTACTGCTCTTGGGTGAGCGTCTGCTCGAGGATGTTGTCCAGCTGCACTTCGCCCCAGCTGCCGCGGTTCTTGACGTTGGTCAGCACGCGCTTGAGGTCGCCCACACCGGTGGCCAGCTGCTGCATTTCGCCGAGCCCGCGCTGGACCTGCTCCAGCCGCTCGGAGACCAACTGGAACGACGCACCCAGGCGGGTCTCCAGGGTCGTCTGCAGCTTCTCGTCCACGGTCACGCGCATCTGGTCGAGCTTCTCGGCGTTGTCGCTCTGCAGGCTCTTGAGCTGCTGCTCGAGCGTGGCACGCATCTCGCCGATACGCTGCTCGTTGCGTTGGGTCATCTCCTGCAGGCGCAGGCCCAGCGATTCGGCCAGACGCTGCTGCGACTGTCCGGTTTCCTCGCGGCCCAGGCGCGCGTCTTCTGCCAGGGCCTGGCGCAACGCGGCCATGTGGCTGTCGGTGCGCGTGGTCAGTTCCACCAGCTGCTGGCCGAACGCTTCGATGCGCGCCTGCTGCTGTTGCCCGAACGCTTCCAGCTGCGCACGCACTTCCTGCATGCGCAGGGCCAGCAGGTCGCCGGTGCGCTGCTGGCTGAGCGTGCTTTCCTCGCGGGCCTTGCGCGCGTCTTCACCGAGCGCATCGCGCAGCAGGTCCAGCCGCTGGTCGGTACGGGTGGAGAGATCGGTCAGCGCGCGCGCGAAACTTTCCAGCCGGGCATCCTGCTGGCGGCCCAGGCCTTCGAGCTGCTCGCGCAGTTCGCTGCGGCCGACCCGCGCTTCCTCGCGCAGGGTCTGTTCAAGGCCGCCGTTGCCGGAACGCCGCAGCAGCGCGAGCAGCTGCAGCACGAGGACGGCACACACCAGGCCGCCGAGGATGAGGAATTCGGTTTGCATGCGCCAAGTGTAGGCCGCGGCGGTCTCATTGGCTGCGTCAGAACCCTTCGAGCACGAGCTTGCCGCGCGCGCGGTGGCTTTCGATCAGGGCGTGCGCCTGGCGCAGGTTGGCGGCGTTGATGCGGCCGTAGTGCTCCCCGAGCGTGGTGCGCAGCACGCCCGCGTCGATCAGCGCGGCGACGCGCTCAAGCAGGTCGTGCTGGCGCTGCACATCGGGCGTGTTGAAGCTGGAGCGGGTGAACATCGATTCCCAGTGCAGCGACAGGCTCTTGCGCTTGAGCGCCATCACGTCGAGCTGGCCGGGATCGTCGATCAGCGCCAGCTGACCCTGCGGCGCCAGCACGGCAACGATCTGATCGTAGTGCTGGTCGGTATGGGTCAGGCTGGCCACATGGCTGACCTCGGCGATGCCCAGGCGCTGCAGGCCTTCGCTCAGCGGCTGGGTGTGGTCGATCACATGGTGCGCACCCAGCGCGTAGACCCAGTCTTGGGTATCCGGGCGCGAGGCGGTGCCGATCACCGTCAGGCGGGTCAGCTGGCGGGCCAGCTGGACCAGGATCGAGCCGACGCCACCGGCGGCGCCGATCACCAGCAGGGTCTGGCCTTCGCCGCCGTTCTCGGCGATCCGCAGGCGGTCGAACAGCAGTTCCCAGGCGGTGATCGCCGTCAGCGGCAACGCCGCGGCGGCGGCGTCATCCAGGCTGACCGGCTTGTGGCCGACGATGCGCTCGTCCACCAGTTGGTACTCGGCGTTGCTGCCGGCGCGGCCGATCGCACCCGCATAGAAGACCGCGTCGCCGGGCTGGAACAGCGTCACCTCATCGCCCACCGCATCCACGATGCCGACTGCGTCGAAGCCCAGTACGCGCGGCTCGGTGACCGCCACGCCGGTGCGGACCTTGGTATCGACCGGGTTCACCGAGATCGCGCGGACCTCGACCCGCAGGTCGCGCGGGCCGGGGGTGGGAATCGGCAGGGTGATGTCCACCAGCGCGGCGGGGTCGCTGATCGGCAGGCCATGCTGGGTATAGGCGACGGCTTTCATCGGGGGGAGATCCGTTGGGGAAGACGGACAGCCTGCGCTTCACGCCCTGGCAGAGAAAGGCGCAAAATCGGGCAGCACTTTCACTGCAGGAATGAAAATGGTCCGGTTCGATGACCTCGCCCTGTTTGTCCGCACCGCCGCGCTGGGCAGCTTTTCCAACGCCGCGCGCGAGGCGGGCCTGCTGCCCGGTCAGGTCGCTGCGGCGGTGGCGCGGCTGGAACGCGAGCTGGACCTGCGCCTGTTCGTGCGTTCCACCCGCAGCCTGCGCCTGACCGCCGAGGGCGCGCTGTACCTGCCCTGCGCGCAGGAGGTGCTGGCCGCGCTGCGCGAGGGCGAGGCCCGGGTGCGGGGCGCAGATGCCGAACTGCGCGGCACGCTGCAGGTCGCCGCGCCCTCGGATCTGGGCCGCAACCTGCTGCTGCCATGGCTGACCGAGTTCCGCGCCGCGCACCCGAAGCTGCAGCTGCGCCTGCAGGTGTCCGACCAGGTTGCCGATGTATTCCGCGATCCGGTCGACATCGCCTTCCGCCTGGGCCGCTTCGACAACGCCAGCTACGTCGCACTGCCCTTGCTGCCCGGCAATCGCCGGGTGCTGGCCGCGTCACCGGATTACCTGGCCCGGCACGGTGCGCCGGACAGCCTGGAGGCGCTGAAGGAGCACCACTGCCTGCTGTATCAACTGGCTGGGCGAGCCTATGACCGCTGGAGTTTCGAGGCCGATGGACGGCGCACGGTGATCCCGGTGCGCGGCAACATGGTCTGCGACGATGCCGACGTGGTCCGGCGCTGGGCAGTGGCGGGAGAAGGCATCGTGTTCAAATCGTGGCTGGATATCTGCGCCGATGTGCAGGCCGGGCGCCTGCAGGTGCTGCTGGACGGGGCCGGCGACAGCCTGCCGTTGAACCTGGTGTGCCCGCACCGCAAGCAGTTCTCGCCGGCGATCCGGCAGCTGCATGCGATGTTCGCGCAACGGCTGCAGCCGCTGCTCGCCGGCTTGCCGGCCGGCGCGCGCTGACGCTATCGCCCGGCGCGCGGCTGCCGGACAATGCTCCTCCCCCGTCGTCGAGTCGCCGCCATGCCGTGGATGGGCATCCAGGATCTGTGGACCTTTGTTGCTGCCGTGCTGGTGTTCCTGGCACTGCCGGGCCCGGGCACCTTCACCCTGCTCACCGCCACCGGCCGCGGCGGCGTGCGCGGCGGTTACACGGCGCTGTTCGGCCTGCTGCTGGGCGACCAGATCCTGATGTGGCTGGCGGTGGCCGGCGTAGCGGCGCTGCTCAAGGCCAACCCGCTGGTGTTCCACGCGGTGCAGTACCTCGGCGCGGCGTACCTGGTGTGGATCGGCATCGGCCTGTTGCGCCAGCCGCGCGCCCCGGGCGAGGAAGGTGGCATCCGCCTCACGCCGGGCCACTACTTCCGCCAGGCGGTGCTGATCAACCTGCTCAACCCGAAGGCGATCATCTTCTACATGGCCTTCCTGCCGTTGTTCATCGATCCGGCACGGCACCAGGGCGTGGTGACGTTTGCGACCATGGCGCTGATCATTTTCGGCATGGGGCTGGCCTACTGCTCGGTGCTGATCGGGGTGGGCAACCTGCTGCGCCGTCGGATTCTGCAGCACCCGCATGTCGGGCTTTGGCTGAGGCGGGTGGCAGGGGTGTTTCTGGTCGGCTTCGGTGTGCGGCTGGGCGTGAGCGGCTGAGCCCTTGCAGGCAAGCGTGGTGCACGACGACAGGGCGCGCCGCGTTCGGCCGCGGATAGGCAGCATCATCGCGACGCTCGGTTTTCATTCAAACATTGAGATTCCCCTGCGTACCGGCGAGGTGTCCAATCGGCGCCATCGTCCAACGTCGCCTCACCGGCGCGTGCGCAACACTGCGGGGACCCATGCCGCCACCTGTCTACTTCGTGCAGCACCTGAGTGGTCATGACGAACGTCTGCTCGGCATGCACACCCGGCGCATCGATCTGGCCCATCCAGCCGTGACCCGCATCGTCGCGGGGCTTCAGCCGCTGGACCGGATCGATCTTCGTACGTGCCTGTTCGACTGCCACGCCAGCCTGGTGCTTGGGCTGCGCCATCGCATCGCCGAGGCCGAAGCGGCGGCGCAGGGCTGGCGTCTGTTCGATGCCAACGGCGTGTTGTGCTGCAAGCGCTTCCCCGGGGATGCGCAGGTGATCTATCCACAGGGCCATCCACCGCAGGCAGACTGGGCACGCGCCCTGCTGCCGGGCACCGGCTGAGCCGCACGCGTCAGCGCCGCATCGCCTCACGCAGATGGTCGATGAACACCCGCAGCTTGGGCGCCATCTGCTCGCGTGCCGGGTAGTAGAGGTGGAAGCCGGCGAACGGCTGCTGCCAGTCCTGCAGCACGCACTGCAGGCGGCCGGCCGCCACATCGCCGGCGTACAGCGCCTCGAACCCCTGCGCCAGGCCCATACCCCGGGTGACCGCCGCATGGATCAGCCCGGCATCGTTGAACACCAACCGGCCCGCGACCTCGACCTCGAAATCGCGCCCCTCGCCGGTGAACTCCCACGCCATCCGCCGTCCGGTGCTGAGCCGGTGCACGATGCACTCGTGCCCGACCAGGTCGGCCGGGGTCACGGGCACGCCATGCATGGCCAGATAATCCGGCGTGGCCACCACCACCTGGCGTTCCAGCGGCCCGATCGGCACTGCGATCATGCCGCGGGCCAGGCTTTCGCCCAAGCGGATCCCCGCGTCAAAGCCGCCGGCGACCAGATCGGTCAGCGCGGTTTCCACGAACAGCTCCACCTCGATCTGTGGATAACGCGCCAGGAAGTCGGGCAGGTGCGGCAGCACCAGCAGTTCGGCAGCGATCCTCGGCACGTTGATGCGCAGTTTGCCGGCGGGGACATCGCGCAGCTGGTCCAGGTCGTCGAACGCGGCATCGATCCGGGCCAGGCCCTCACGTACCTGCGCCAGGAAGCGCGCGCCCTGCTCGGTCAGGCCGACCCGGCGCGTGGTCCGTTGCAGCAGCCGCACGCCAAGGTGGGCCTCCAGCGCGCGCACCGTCTGCGAGAGCGCCGAGGGCGATACGCCCAGCTCGTCGGCGGCCCGGGTGAAGCTGGCATGGTGCGCGACGCGGGCGAAGGCAACCACGGCGGGCAGAGGATGCTGAGCGCTCATTGTGAAGGCTGGCTTCAAGGACGATGCAGGAGCAGCCAGTTTATCCACATAGTCCGCAGGAGGATGCTGGTCCTGTTCCTTCCCTTCCCCGGAGTACCGCATGCAGACCCGCACCCTTGGCCGTGATGGCCCCACCGTTTCCGCGCTCGGCCTGGGCTGCATGGGCATGAGCGCGTTCTATGGCGGCCGCGGCAGCGATGCCGACGCGATCGCGGTCATCCACCGCGCGCTGGAGCGCGGCGTCACCCTGCTCGACACCGCCGACATGTACGGCCCGCACACCAACGAGGTGCTGGTCGGCAAGGCGATCGCCGGCCGCCGCGACCAGGTGTTCCTCGCCACCAAGTTCGGGATCAAGCTGGAGCCGAGCGACACCGCCGCGCGCAGCGTCGATGGCCGCCCGGAGTACGTGATCGCCGCCTGCGAGGCCAGCCTGCAGCGGTTGGGCGTGGACCACATCGACCTGTACTACCAGCACCGCGTGGACGGCACGGTGCCGATCGAGGACACCGTGGGGGCGATGGCGCGGCTGGTCGAACAGGGCAAGGTGCGCTTCCTGGGCCTGTCCGAAGCCTCGGCCGGCACGATCCGCCGCGCCCATGCGGTGCATCCGATCACCGCGGTGCAGACCGAGTACTCGCTGTGGTCGCGCGATCCGGAAGACAACGGTGTGCTGGCGACGGTGCGCGAGCTCGGCATCGGGTTCGTGCCCTACTCGCCGCTGGGCCGTGGCTTCCTGACCGGCGCGATCCGCAGCCCGGCCGATTTCGACGCCGACGACTACCGCCGCCAATCGCCGCGCTTCCAGGGCGAGAACTTCGACCGCAACCTGGCCCTGGTCGACGCGGTCACCGCGATGGCCAAGACCCAGGGCGTGAGCCCCGGGCAGCTAGCCCTGGCCTGGGTGCTGGCGCAGGGCGAAGACCTGGTGCCGATCCCGGGCACCAAGCGGCTGGCCTATCTGGAAGAAAACCTCGGCGCGCTGCAGGTGCAGCTCAGCGCCGACGCGCTGGCCCGGATCGATGCGATCTTCCCGGCGCATGCCGCCGCTGGTCCGCGCTATGCCCCTGCGGCCATGGCGACGTTGAACCGCTGACGCCCACCGGCCGGATCGGGATGCTCGATCCGGCTGATGCTGCCGGCAGCGCGCGCGCGGGAGGACAATGGCCCTCTTTCTGTCTGGATGAACCCTGCCCCATGCGCTGGCTCGCCCCGCTGTTGCTGCTGCTGGCCATCGCGCCGGCGCACGCCGATGACATCCGCTGCCTGACCGGCGGCAGCCGCCAGCAGATCCACCTCGAATGGAAACTCCCCGAGGGCACCGCGGACGGTGAGCGGGTCAGCCATGTGCGTTACGCCGGCAAGACCGCGTGGCTGCGGCTGACCCTGGCCTCGCAGGAGAGCACGGTGCTGGCCGAAGACCGCCCGTGGCAGTTCGACACGGTGTGGGACGAGCACCTGGACGGCAAGGTGATTGGCCACTACGCGATCAGCACCCAAGGCGCGCGCATCTATGGCTTCTCCTACACCAACGCGCGCACCGGCCAGCAGACCGCCTTCGGCGAAGACTTCGAGGCGATCACCGACACCGGCTGCCACTGGGAATGAGCGTCCGGCCTTTGTGCCGGTTTCGTCACCTTCGCCTCAGTCATGCGGGCCGTGCAGCCGCTTACGACGCTTGGCAGTAGTAATGCTGCGCCGCGTTCGGTAAAACTCGCAGACTTGTCGTTCACAGTCATCCACCGCGAGGCCCCATGTCATTGCTCCGGCGCAAGTCCCTAGACACCGTCACCGTCCATGAAGCCGGCAGGCAACTGATCCCGACCCTGAGTTGGCCGCACCTGATCGCGCTGGGCATCGGCGCGATCGTCGGCACCGGCATCTACACCCTGATCGGTGTCGGCGCGAACCTGGCCGGCCCCGCAGTGCTGATTTCCTTTGCCATCGCCGGCGCGGTCTGCGCCTGCGCGGCCCTGTCCTACGCCGAACTGGCCACGATGATGCCGGCCGCCGGCAGCGCCTACACCTACAGCTACACCGCCCTGGGCGAGGTGGTGGCCTGGGTGGTCGGCTGGAGCCTGATCCTGGAGTACTCGCTGGTGGTGAGTACGGTCGCGGTCGGGTGGTCCGGCTACGCGGTCGGCTTCCTGCACGGCTTCGGGATCGACCTGCCCTTGATGCTGACCGCCGGCCCTCACGTGGAAGGCGGCTTCATCAACCTGCCGGCGGTGCTGATCACTTTCCTGGTGGCCGGCATGCTGATGGCCGGCACCAAGGAAAGCGCGACCCTCAACGCAGTCCTGGTGGTGATCAAGATCATCGCGCTGACCGTGTTCGTGGCGATCGCCCTGCCGCACTTCGATACCGGCCACATGGAGCCGTTCATGCCGTTCGGCTTCGTCAAGTCGCTCGGCGCCGATGGCGTGGAACGCGGGGTGATGGCGGCCGCCGCGATCATCTTCTTCGCGTTCTACGGCTTCGATGCGATCTCCACCGCCGCTGAAGAAACCAAGAAGCCCGAGCGCGACCTGGCAATCGGCATCATCGGCTCGATGGTCGGTTGCACCATCATCTACGTGCTGGTGGCGCTGGCCGCCGTGGGTGCGATGAGCTACACGATCTTCGGCCAGAGCGCCGAGCCGCTGGCGCTGATCCTGCGCGAGCTGGGCAGCCCGGGTGCGGCCAAGTGGATCGGCGCAGCGGCGGTGATCGCGCTGCCGACCGTGCTGCTGGCCTTCCTGTACGGCCAGAGCCGCATCTTCTTCGTCATGTCGCGCGATGGCCTGCTGCCGCGTGGTCTGTCCAAGGTCAGCGCGCGCACCGGCACCCCGGTGGCCACCACGCTGTTCACCGCGGTGCTGGTTGCTGCGCTGGCCGGCGTGGCACGTCTGGATGAGATCGCTGCGCTGGCCAACGCCGGCACGCTGGCCGCGTTCACCGCGGTGGGCCTGTGCCTGGTGGTGCTGCGCAAGCGCGAACCCAACCGCGTGCGCAAGTTCCGCACGCCGCTGGCCTACGTGGTCGGCCCGCTGGCGGTGATCGGCTGCGTGTACCTGTTCTTCAGCCTGCCGAGCACCACGCAGTTGTACTTCCTGGCGTGGAACGTTCTGGGCCTGATCGCCTACTTCGCCTACGGGCGTCGCAATGCGGTGCTGGGCAAGCGCTGAGCTATCGCGCCGGCCACCGGGCCGGCGATGACCGGGTGTGAGAAAGGCAGGCCCTGGGCCTGCCTTTTTCTTTGCGGGCGCTGGTGACGCCGCCCTGCCGGGCAGCGCGCGACGCGCCACTGGCCTCAGGGCTTCGCGGCGGCAACTTTGGCCGCGTGATCCTGTGCCTGCTGCATGACGCGCAGCAGGTTGCCGCCCCAGATACCGGCGATCTGTTTCTCGCTGTAGCCCTTGCGCAGCAGCCACGCGGTGATCTTCGGCAGCTGGCTCACGTCGGGCAGATCGGCCAGGCCACCGCCGCCATCCCAGTCCAGCCCGATGCCCACGTGTTCGGGGCCGACCACCTTGAGGATGTGCTCGAAGTGGGCGAAGAAATCGTCGAGCGTGGCCTTGCGCAGCGCAATGCGCTGGTCGATCTCCTCCAGCCCCTTCTTCAGCGCGACGCCCTGCTGGATGCTCATGCCGTCGTAATCGGTGCCCAGCTGCGCCATCAGCGCCGTCTCGGCCGCCTTGCGCGCCTCGCTCTTGGCGGTGTCGATCAGATAACCACCATAGGCGTTGACCTGGATCACGCCGCCGGCCTTGGCCAGCCGCTTCAGGCGCACATCGTCGAGGTTGCGCGGATGGTTGTAGATCGCCTTGGCCGAGCTGTGCGAGAGCACGAACGGCACCGGCATGCGCTCGATCAGATCATCGAACACCGCATCGGCGGCATGCGACTGATCGATGACGATGCCCAGCCGCACCGCCTCATCCACCAGCGCCTTGCCGGCCGGACTCAGGCCCTTCCACTCGGCGCCTTTGGGATCGGTGGCCGAATCGGCGAACTCGTTGTTGGCGAAGTGCACCGTGCTGAGCAGGCGCAGGCCGGCCAGGTGGTAGTAACTGAGCAGCGTGGGATCGTCGACCAGCGGGCTGGCGTTCTCCATGCTGATGTAGACCACGCGCTTGCCGGCGGCCTTGATGCCCGCGGCATCGGCGGCGGTCAGCGCGAGCTGGAAGGTGTCCGGATGCGCGGCGAGCATCTCGCGGATCTCGGTCAGCCGCAGCAGGCCGGCATCGCGGTCATGCTGGTGCGCCTGCGCGCTGCGGTCGCCCTGATCGGTGTAGATCGCCCAGAAGCCGCCATCCAGCGCGCCTTCGACCATGCGCGGGTAATCCACCTGCGACAGCGCGTTATGGTCGTGCCGCTGGGTGATGTCGAAGCCGTCGCGGTGGAAGTTGGCCGGCGTGTCGAGGTGGCTGTCCAGGGTCAGCAGCCGGTGCTGCAGCGTAGATGCCCTGGCCAGTTCCTGCGGGGTGAATTCGATCGCGTGGGCGGCCAGTGGCGTGCACAACGCCAGCGAAACCAGCAAAGACAGACTGCGCAACGTCATGACGCCTCACCTTGGATGGGAAGCGTCAGACCATAGCGCCGAGAGGACAACAAACGGTAGTGCCGGCCGCTGGCCGGCTCCCCGCGACCATCGGAGACCAGGAGGAGCCGGCCAGCGGCCGGCACTACCCGATGCCTAACGTGGCCGGAATTCCGGTGCGGATCAATCCACCACGCGGCAGAACACGGCCTTGAGATACCGCGATTCCTGCACGTGGGCCATGAACGGGTGATCCGGACCTGCGCCGGCCACCTTCAGGATCTGGATGGTGCGGCCGGCGTAGAACGCGGCGCGGCGCAGCATGTCCAGGAACTGGTCTTCGGCCACCAGGCCGGTGCACGAGAACGTGGCGAGCAGGCCACCGGGCTTGACCACCCCCAGCGCCAGCTTGTTCATGTCCAGGTACTTCTTCAGCGCGGTGATGACCTGGTCGCGGTCGCGGGTCATCTTGGCCGGATCGAGGATGACCACGTCGAACTTCTCGCCGCGGTTGGATGCATCGCGCAGCCACGGGAAGATGTCGGACTGGATGAACTTCGGGCGCACGTTGTTGAGCTTGGCGTTGCCCTTGGCGATGGCGATCACGTCTTCATCGATGTCGATACCGACCACCTCGGCCGCACCGCGCGCGGCGGCATACACCGCAAAACCACCGGTGTTGCAGCACAGGTCCAGCACGGTCTTGCCTTCCACCTGCTGGCTCAGCCACTGGCGGTTCTCACGCTGATCGGCGAAGAAGCCGGTCTTGTGCGCACCGGCCGGGTCGGCGCGGAACTTCACGCCGTACTCGGTGATCACCGAGGCTTCGGTGGTGGTGTTGCCGTGGAAGTCGAAGCTTTCCTGCTTCTGCACGTGTTCGTCGGCGAAGCTGTGGAAACGGCAGCCCGGGAACTGTTCGCGCAGGGCCTCATACACCCACTCGCGGTGGCGGAACATGCCGGCGGCGAAGAATTCGACCACGACCAGATCGCCGTAGCGGTCCACCACCAGGCCGGACAGACCGTCACCTTCGCTGTGGACCACGCGCCAGGCATCGGAGATCTCGTCCAGCTTGAGCACCTCACGGCGCAGCGACACCGCCTGGGCGATCTTGCGCGAGAACCAGCCGGCGTCGACCGGGATGGCCTGATCGGTCTCCAGGATGCGCACGGCAATGCGCGAATGACCGTTGTAGAAGCCACGCCCGATCCACTCCCCGTCCACGCCGACGACGTCGACGATGGCACCGGGTTTGGGACGGACGGCCGGCTTTTCGACCAGTTTCTGGAAGATCCACGGGTGGCTGGAGCGCCAGGCGTTCTTGAGGCGGACAACGGGGGCAGGGGTATTCATGGTCGTATTGTAAACGGGAAGCCTGCAGCCCTCGGTGCTGGGAGCGGCGCCGCTGGCGCTCTGGTAGTGACGGCCGCTGGCCGTCAGCGCGGTAAACCCGGCCGCTACGTGGTTGACGGCCAGCGGCCGTCACTACCGGTTGGGGCGTTTCGTTCAGCAGCACCGGGGCATGGAAATCATTTGACGCCGGCCCCGGCACCCCGCAGAATCGGCCCCAGAAGGGGAGTAGCTCCCAGACGTTGTCGCCGTCAATTCGAGCCCGCAGGCTCCGGTGCAACGGCAGTCCCACCCATCGGGACTGCGAGCGAGACCTTCGCCGTATGGCGAAGCTCTGTCCCTGGATCCCCCCGATCCTCCGTTGCAGATCCTCGCCATCCGGCTTGAGGCACTCTATTTTTTCCAACGGATAAACCCAATGCAGACGATCGGTAATGTGTGGTTGTGGGGCGGCTTCGGCGCGGTGGTGATCATCGCGCTGCTGGTCGACCTCGTCTTGATGCGACACGGCGGCCCACACAAGGTCACCTTCAAAGAAGCCCTGTGGTGGTCCATCGGCTGGGTCGCCCTCGCCCTGGCCTTCAACGGTGGCCTCTGGTACTACCTGAACGAGACCGCCGGCCAGGTGGTGGCCAACAAGGTCGGCCTGGAGTTCCTGACCGGTTACCTGGTCGAGAAAGCCCTGGCTGTGGACAACATCTTCGTGTTCCTGATGATCATGGGCTACTTCGCGGTGCCCGAGGAACAGCGCCAGAAGGTGCTGATCATCGGCATCCTGGGCGCGATCGTGCTGCGTACCATCATGATCTTCGCCGGCAGCGTGCTGCTGACCAAGTTCCACTGGCTGCTCTATGTGTTCGGCGCGTTCCTGCTCTTCACCGGCTGGAAGATGTGGTTCTCGGCCGGCAGCGAGCCGGATCTTGAGACCAACCCCGCCCTGCGCTGGATGCGCAAGCACCTGCGCCTGCTGCCCGACTATGCCGGCAACGCGATGAGCGTCATGCGCGATGGCAAGCGCTGGTTCACGCCGCTGTTCGTGGTGCTGATCCTGATCGCGGTGACCGACGTGATCTTCGCGGTGGACAGCATCCCGGCGATCTTCGCGATCACCACCGACCCGTTCATCGTGCTGACCTCCAACGTCTTCGCGGTGCTGGGCCTGCGCGCGATGTTCTTCCTGCTGGCCGGCATGGCCGATCGCTTCCACCTGCTGCCGTACGGCCTGGCCCTGGTGCTGGCCTTCATCGGCATCAAGATGATGCTGATCGACCTCTTCAAGATCCCCACCCCGATCTCGCTGGGTGTGGTGGCGGTGATCATCGCCGCGACCGTGGTGCTGAGCCTGAAGAATCCGCCGAAGGAAGGCGGCCACGCCTGACCGACCGTGCCGCCTGCGGGATTGTCCCGCAGGCGGTACCTCTCTCTCCCACGACGTTGCCCTTGTGTTCATCCGGGGCGACGCCATCCCTAAGGGTATGAACGCCAACCTGCCCCAGCCCACCGGCGCGCCGCCGGTTCCGTCCCGCAACGACCGTGGTGGTGTACTGCGGGCGTTCAACCTGAGCCTGGCCTTCGTGCTGCTGCTGGTCGCGGTGTATACCGCCCAGGGCCATGTCGACTGGCGTCCGTGGGCCGTTGCCCCGCTGGACAAGGCCGGCCTGCTCGGCATTCTCGGTGCCCCGCTGCTGCACGGCTCGATCCAGCATCTGGGCGCCAATGCGGCGGCCCTGCTGATCCTCGGCACCTTGGCCGGCAGCGTCTATCCCAAAGCCACCGTGCGCGCGCTGCCCCTGTTGTGGGTCGGCTCGGGGCTCGGTGCCTGGCTGCTGGGCGATCTGGGCAGCCGCCATCTCGGCGCAAGTGGCATCACCCACGGCCTGATGTTCCTGGTGTTCGTGCTCGGCCTGCTGCGCCGCGACCGGCCAGCGATCGCGGCCGGGCTGATCGCCTTCCTGTTCTACGGCAGCATGCTGCTGACCATCCTGCCGCACGAGCCGGGCGTATCCTGGCAATCGCATATGGGCGGTGCCTTCGCCGGCATCATCAGCGCGCTGCTGTTCCGCCTCTCCGACCCGATGGCGCCGCGCAAACGCTACAGCTGGGAGGACGAGGAAGAGGACGACATCGAGGCCGCGCGCGACGCCGATCTGGAACCGCCCTCCCCGACCCGCGTGCCGGTGCTGTGGCAACCGCGCGAGGGCCGCGACTTCGTGGTGCTGCCGTTCCGGCGGCGCGATGAAGGGTCATCGCTGGACTGACCGGCAGCGCCATCTGATGGCGTGGCTCTACACGCTCAGGGATTGGCTGCGGTCGTGCCATCCCCATCCACCGCACGCCGGCCCAGCGCCGGGTCATCGGTGAAGAACGCATCGATGCCGGTGGCCAGGTAGGCCCGCATCTCGGCCACC
Source organism: Stenotrophomonas sp. IS26 (assembly GCF_054188265.1). Lineage (NCBI taxonomy): Bacteria > Pseudomonadati > Pseudomonadota > Gammaproteobacteria > Lysobacterales > Lysobacteraceae > Stenotrophomonas > Stenotrophomonas sp. IS26. Next base: position 81,750 of record NZ_JBSZJV010000012.1, on the reverse strand, counting down.
GAGCCTTCGGCATTGCGGGCATTCGGCTCGCCGCTGCGGAACTCCGCGGCCTGGAAGGAGTTCTCCGGCCGGAACGTATACGGCACCACCATCAACCCGGCCGCATGCGCATCATGCACCAGCGAGGTCGGGGTGCCGAGCTTCCCCTGCGCATCCAGTGGAATGACCATGCGCAGGCTCGGGCCGATGCCGTCGGCGTAGGTCGCGACCTCGCGCAGTCCCGCCGGGGTGATCAGGTCGGCATAGCGCTGGCTGCCCTTGGCCGCGAGTACGTCACCGGGCTGCTGCTTGGAATCGCCGAGCAACTGCAGCAGGCGGATGTTGCTGTCGCGGCCGAGCTTGCCGCGCAGGTACCGCAGGTTGCCGACCTCGAAGGACTGGATCGTCACCGGCGCCACGCGCGTGTAGGCGTTGCCCTGCAGCGCGGCGACCACCTTGTCTTCCATCGGCAGGCCGATGCTCCTGAAGTAGGTGCCGTGCTTGATCTCCGGTACCAGCCCGATGCCGCGGTTGGCGCGGCCGGCCTGCTGCACCAGAAAGGCGATGATCTCATCCAGCGTGGCGATGCGGAACTGGCCGTCGAAGGCGGTGCTGCGCAGCTGTGGCAGGCGCTCGCGGGCGTACAGCGTCTTCAGCTCGGCCAGGGTGAAGTCTTCGGTGAACCAGCCTTCGATGCGCTCGCCGTCGATGCTCTTGACGGTCCTGCGGCTGGCGAACTCCGGGTGCGCGGCCACATCGGTGGTGCCGCCGATCTCGTTCTCGTGGCGCGATACCAGCACGCCGTCCTTGGTCATCACCAGGTCCGGCTCGATGTAGTCGGCGCCATCGGCGATGGCCTGCGCGTACGCGGCGAGCGTGTGCTCGGGCAGCAGCGCACTGGCACCGCGGTGGCCGTAGACGGCGGCCTTGGCCGGCGTGGAGGAAGACGATTCAGCGCTCATGGCCACCGATGGTGCCACGGCCAGCGACACCAGCAACACACATCCCCACAACTGCTTGGACACTGCAAATCCCTGTCGATAAAGATCACGGTCAGTCTGCTGCAAGGGTGTGACAGCGCGAAGAAAGGCGTCCGCCTACTTCCCGATACAGAAGCTCGAGAAAATCCGCCCCAACAGGTCATCGGCGCTCATCCGTCCGGTGATCTCGCCCAGCGCCTCATGGGCCAGGCGCAGCTCCTCCGCCGCCAGCTCCAGGTGCTCGTGGACCAGCTCCGATTCGGCGCGTTCGGCATGGCCGATCGCCTGGCCGATCGCCTCCACATGGCGGGCACGCGCGGAGAACTCACCGTCCACGCTGTCGCCGGCACTGCCGCTGGCCAGCGCGCGCAGGCGTGCGTGCAGTTGATCCAGCCCGAGGCCGGTCGCGGCCGAGACATGTACCACGTCCGCAGGAGCGTCGGACGGCATCGCGGCCAGCAGATCGCTCTTGTTGTGGATCCACAGCTGCTGCGGCACGTCCGCGATGCTGTCGCCCACGGCGTCGCGGCCGGCCTGCGGCTCGCGCGCATCGACCACCACGATGGCCAGGTCGGTGCGCTGCATCTCCGCGCGCGCCCGGCGCATGCCTTCGCGCTCGATCGCATCGCCGCCTTCGCGCAGACCGGCGGTGTCGACCAGGGTCAGTTCCAGACCGTCGATGCGGATGGTTTCGCGCAGGGTGTCGCGGGTGGTCCCGGCGATGTCGGTGACGATCGCCCGCTCGCTGCCGGCCAGTGCATTGAGCAGCGAACTCTTGCCGGCGTTCGGCGGCCCGACCAGGACGGCATGCAGACCGTCGCGCAGTTTGCGGCCGCGTTCGGCATCCTCGCGCAGCCGGATCAGCGCCTGCAGCGCGGTGACCAGGCCACTGCGGACCTGCGCGCCGCCGAGGGTATCGAGCGGTTCGTCGGCGAAGTCGATCGCTGCTTCCACGTGGATCCGCAGCAGAACAAGCTGTTCTGCGACCTCGTCCACGCGGCGCGAGAACACCCCGTCCAGCGAGCGGCGGGCCGCGCGCGCTGCGCGGGTATCGCTGGCGGCAATCAGATCGGCGATCGCCTCGGCCTGGGCCAGGTCGAGCTTGCCGTTGAGGAAGGCCCGCTCGCTGAACTCACCCGGCCGCGCCTGCCGAGCCCCCAGCGCGATGCAGCGCGCGACCAGCTGCTGGAGCACCACCGGGCTGCCATGCCCCTGCAGTTCCACCACTTCTTCGCCGGTGAAGCTGTTCGGCGCCGGGAACCACAGCGCGATCCCGTCGTCGATCACCTCGCCGGCCGCATCGCGCAAGCGCGCGTAATGCGCATGGCGTGGCTGCATCGCGCGCACGCCGATCGCCTCGGCGATGGGCCGCGCCTGCGGGCCGGACAGCCGCAGCATGCCGACGCCGCCCGCGCCGGGCGCGGTGGCGATGGCCACGATGGTGTCGGGGGCATGGGTCATGTCGGGCTCACTGCAGCGTGCGGGGAATCATTGGGCATTCTACGGACCGCACGGTTGGCCGGGCCGCAGATGCAGAAAACCCGCCTTGCGGCGGGTCTCCTGTGTGGCTTACTTCTTGGCGGTGACGACCGGCAGCGGATCGCTGCCATGACGCTTGGTCATCCACCACTGCTGGAGCAGGCCCAGGCCACCGTTGACGACCCAGTACAGCACCAGACCAGACGGCATGAAGGCCATCATGACGCCGAACACCAGCGGCATGAGCTGCATCATCTTGGCCTGCATCGGGTCCATGCCCGGTGCCGGGGTCAGCTTCTGCGTGGCCCACATCACCGCCACGTTGATCACCGGCAGGATGAAGTACGGGTCACGTGCGGTCAGATCCTGGATCCAGCCCAGCCACGGGGCCTGGCGCAGTTCCACCGATTCCACCAGCACCCAGTACAGCGCGAAGAAGATCGGCATCTGGATGAGGATCGGCAGACAGCCGCCCATCGGGTTGATCTTCTCTTTCTTGTACAGCTCCATCATCGCGGTCTGGAACTTCTGGCGGTCATCGCCATAGCGTTCCTTGAGCTGCGCGATGCGCGGCTGGAAGCGACGCATCTTGGCACCGGACTTGTACTGCACGGCCGAGAGCGGATACAGCACCAGCTTCAGCAGCACCACCAGGCCGACGATCGCCCAGCCCCAGTTGTTGACGACCTTGTGGACCTGGTTGAGGACCCAGAACAGGCCCTGGCCGATGATCGCCATCAGCGAGAAGCGGCTGTAGTCGACCACGCGGTCCAGGCCCTTCACGTCTTCCTTGGCGATCAGGTTGACCAGCTTCGGGCCGACCCACAGGCGGGCTTCGGTGCTGACCTGCTGGCCCGGGGCCACGGTGAAGGCCGGGCCACGCGCTTCGATCTGGTCGCGGCCGTTGTTCTGCGCCAGCGAGTACTGCGCGGCCTGGTCGGCCTGCGGAATCCACGCGGTGAAGAAGTGGTGCTGCAGCATCGCCAGCCAGCCGCCGGTGATGGTGCGGTTGAGATGGCCGTCGTCCAGGTAATCCTTGAACGCGCGGCGCTCGTACCCGTCCTGCGGGCTGAACCAGGTCGCGCCGTTGAAGCTGAACGAGTCCGGGTTGGTCATGCTGCGCGAGAGGATGGTCGGGGTGCGGTCCAGGGTGCGGAACACGTAGCCGCTCCACGGGGCGCTGCCGCCGTTGACCACTTCATCCTTCACCGTGATCGCGTACTCATTGCGACCCAGCGAGTAGGTGCGGCGGATGGTCACGCCGTTCGGGCCGGTCCATTCGAACGGCACCGTGACCTCGTCCTGGCCCTTGGCCAGCACGAAGTCGTGGTTCTCACCGACCAGCTTGAAGCCGTTGGCGGCCGGCACCGGCATGGTCTTGTCTTCGCTGATCCAGCCACTCACCGCGCGGTACGGGTGGGTCGCCTCTTCGGTCAGCAGGCGGACCGGCGGGCTGCCTTCTTCCTTGGTCTGCGGGAACTGCAGCAGCTCGGCATCCAGCACCGTGCCACCGTCCAGCACCAGACGCAGCACGTCGGTGGTGATGGTCACGCGGGCCGGACCGGCCTCGGTCTGCGCGGCCGGCTGTGCCGCCGGCAGGGAACCGTCCGCCTGGGGCACGGGCGCACCGGGGATGCTCCCGGCAGCCGCACCCGGCACGCTGGCCTGGGTGGTCTGGGTCGCCACGGCCGGGGTCGGCGGCGCGGCTTTATCGCGGCCCCACTCCATCCACAGCAACACGGCCACCATCAGCCAGGCAAAAATCAGGAAAACGCGGGTCTGGTTCATCAGCGTGCAGGCTCGACGGGGCCGGCACGCAATGCCGGCTCGGACTGGGAAAGGGGTGCAACGCCCAGGGGCGGCGGCATTGTGCCGTCCGCGCCCGGCATGGGCAATGCGCCAAGGCGGCGCAGCAGGCGTTCAAAGGCCTGGCGGATATCTGAATTGCTGGCGGTACGGGCGGCACTGCGGGCAACGACGACGTAATCGCCGGCACTCATCCACGGCCGTACGTGGCGTGTGGCATCGCGCAACACACGCTTCACTCGGTTGCGACCCACGGCTCGGGGATCGACTTTGCGCGACACGGCAAGACCCAACCTGGCTGGCGTATCGCTCTTCAGCCAGTGCAGGGTCATCAGCGGATCGGACACACGGCGGGCGCCGTTGAAGACCGTTGTATATTCGGCACGCGTACGAACCCGCGCAGAGCGAGGAAATCGCTTGCGCGGGTCGGAACTGCTCACAGTCAGGATTGCGTCTGCCGCGGAAAGCGGCATTGCAATCAAGCGCTCAGGACTTTACGGCCCTTGGCGCGGCGACGCGACAGGATCTTGCGGCCGTCAGCGGTCTTCATACGGGCACGGAAGCCATGGTCGCGCTTACGCTTGAGGTTGCTGGGTTGGAAAGTGCGCTTGGTGGCCATGCGGGCCTCTATATGAAGGGGACGGAAAGAACCGGAAATTCTATAGACCTCATCGAGGTCCCGTCAAGTGTCTGTCACTACGGGAATTCACCGGGCTGTGCAATAGCTGTGGATCGTTTTGTGAATAACTTTGGGACAACCATTCCCGGCCCCCCTCGTCGGTGGTAGTCTGCGCCATCCATTCTTCCCCCCTTCCGGCCTGCGGTGCGGCGCTTTTGTTCGCCTATCCGCTGGCCCCAGACGATTATTGCCGATGGATGCCTGGTCTCGTTCTCTCGAACGCCTCGAAGCGGAGTTTCCGCCCGAGGATGTTCACACCTGGTTGAAGCCGCTGCAGGCAGATCTGCGCGCGGACAGCCTGGTGCTTTATGCGCCAAACGCCTTCATCGTCGACCAGGTGCGCGAGCTGTATCTGCCGCGCATCAAGGAGCTGCTGGCGCACTTCGCCGGTTTCGGCGACGTTTTTCTTGAAATCGGCTCGCGTCCGCGTCCGGTAGAGGCGCAGATCGCGCCGATTCCGGGCCTGTCCGCACCGGCGGCGCCGGCCGAACCCCTGGTGCCGTTCGCCGGCAACATGGATTCGCACTACACCTTCGCCAACTTCGTGGAAGGCCGCAGCAACCAGCTGGGGCTGGCCGCGGCGTTCCAGGCGGCGCAGAAGCCGGGCGACCGCGCCCACAACCCCTTGCTGCTGTACGGCGGGACCGGCCTGGGCAAGACCCACCTGATGTTCGCGGCCGGCAATGCGATGCGTCAGGCCAACCCGGCGGCCAAGGTGCTGTACCTGCGTTCGGAACAGTTCTTCAGCGCGATGATCCGTGCGCTGCAGGAAAAAACCATGGACCAGTTCAAGCGCCAGTTCCAGCAGGTCGACGCGCTGCTGATCGATGACATCCAGTTCTTCGCCGGCAAGGACCGTACCCAGGAAGAGTTCTTCCATACGTTCAACGCCCTGTTCGACGGCAAGCAGCAGATCATCCTGACCTGCGACCGGTACCCGCGCGAAGTCGAGGGCCTGGAAGCACGGCTGAAGTCGCGCCTGGCCTGGGGCCTGTCCGTGGCGATCGAGCCGCCGGACTTCGAGACGCGTGCAGCGATCGTGCTGGCCAAGGCCCGCGAGCGTGGCACCGATATCCCCGACGATGTGGCGTTTCTGATTGCCAAGAAGATGCGCTCCAATGTCCGCGACCTCGAAGGTGCGTTGAATACCCTGGCCGCACGCGCCAACTTCACCGGCCGTGCGATCACCACTGATTTCGCCCAGGAAACCCTGCGCGACCTGCTTCGCGCCCAGCAGCAGGCGATCAGCATTCCCAACATTCAGAAAACCGTGGCCGACTACTACGGGCTGCAGATCAAGGATCTGCTGTCCAAGCGTCGGACCCGGTCGCTGGCCCGTCCCCGTCAGGTCGCCATGGCCCTGACCAAGGAACTGACCGAGCACAGCCTGCCGGAAATCGGCGACGCCTTTGCCGGCCGGGACCACACCACGGTGCTGCATGCCTGCCGGCAGATCCGGACGTTGATGGAAGCGGACGGCAAGTTGCGGGAAGACTGGGACAAGCTGATCCGGAAGTTGAGCGAATGATGCATGTACGCCGCTAAGGCGTCATCGCATAAAACGGTGCAGAATCCGGTAGTAAGCGAGGTATAGGTTGTGGATAAAAAAGCCGGCGGATTCGACGGTAAAGTTATCCACACCTTTCCCCACCCCTTGGGGGCTAGTAATGCAGAGGGTTTCGCGGTCAAAAACCCTATTGTTTACAAAGGCTTAGTCGTGTTTTCCCGCGATTCTGGCCCTACCAGCACCACCAAGCTTTTGATTTATTCCACATTTTTTTAAAGCATAGGGGCACGGAACCACATGCGTTTCACACTGCAGCGCGAAGCCTTTCTCAAGCCGTTGGCACAAGTCGTCAACGTGGTCGAACGCCGCCAGACCCTGCCGGTTCTGGCTAATTTCCTGGTTCAGGTCCAGAACGGACAGCTCTCGCTGACCGGTACGGACCTGGAAGTGGAAATGGTGTCGCGGATCGCGGTGGAAGATGCCCAGGACGGCGAGACCACCATCCCCGCCCGCAAGCTGTTCGAGATCATCCGCGCCCTGCCCGACGGCAGCCGGATCACGGTCTCGCAGGCCGGTGACAAGATCACCGTCCAGGCCGGGCGCAGCCGCTTCACCCTGGCAACGTTGCCGGCCAACGACTTCCCGTCTGTCGACGAGGTCGAAGCAACCGAACGCGTGGCCATCGGCGAAGCGACCCTGAAGGAACTGATCGAACGCACCGCGTTCGCGATGGCCCAGCAGGACGTGCGCTACTACCTCAACGGCCTGCTGTTCGACCTGCGTGGCGATGCCCTGCGTACCGTGGCGACCGACGGTCACCGCCTGGCGCTGTGCGAAACCGAGCTGGAAAAAGCCAGCGGCGCCAAGCGTCAGATCATCGTGCCGCGCAAGGGCGTGACCGAGCTGCAGCGTCTGCTGGAAAGCGGCGATCGTGAGATCGAGCTGGAAGTCGGCCGCAGCCACGTTCGCGTCAAACGCGATGACGTGACCTTCACCTCGAAGCTGATCGACGGCCGGTTCCCGGATTACGAGGCTGTGATTCCGATCGGTGCCGATCGTGAAGTGAAGGTTGATCGCGAAGCCCTGCGTGCCTCGCTGCAGCGCGCTGCGATTCTGTCCAACGAGAAGTACCGCGGCATCCGCGTGGAAGTCTCGCCGGGCAACCTGAAGATCAGCGCGCACAACCCGGAGCAGGAAGAAGCCCAGGAAGAGATCGAGGCCGATACCACGGTCAGCGATCTGGCCATCGGCTTCAACGTGAACTACCTGCTGGACGCGTTGTCCGCACTCCGCGACGAGCACGTCGTCATCCAGCTGCGCGATTCGAACTCCTCTGCGCTGGTCCGTGAGGCCAGCAGCGAGAAGTCCCGTCACGTCGTGATGCCGCTGCGCCTGTGACCTGAAACGCGCAGGTTCCACGTGGAACCGAGTGGTTCTGAGAAGCCCGGCATTGCCGGGCTTCTTTTTGGGCGGGAAAACGATGTTCCACGTGGAGCATTTGTCTGGGGGCTTGGGCTTGGGCTTTCGCCGTCGCCGTACTGTTGGTCTGACCGTTTGCCGACGCAGCCCAACTCACGTGGACGGACGCCAAGTGGCAAAACCGACACGTTGGCAACGAGCCTTCAAGCCTTCCATCCGACGAGACGGTGACTACGTTCGGCTCCCGCTCCTTCGGTGCGGCACCAGACGGGGCCAGCGAAAAATGGCGATCGACTGCTGTCGCGCTTGTCGATTCTGCCTGGGTCAACCGAGCGAACTGCGCAAATTGCTCGTCTGCTCCGAACCGCTGTTGCACCCGGCTTTCAGACCGCTGGATCACAGCTCTATGCTTTTAAAAACTGTATATAAATCTAAAGCTTGGTGGTGGTGGTAGGGCCAGATTTGGTTGAAAAGTAGGTTAAGTGTTTGCTTTTAAAGAGAAATATAGGCTCGAAACCCCCGGTAAAACAGGGTCTGAGCCTGGGGGTGATCCTGTGGATATCTTTCGAGGTGGTGCAAGAGGCCTTTTTTATCCACAGATTGCCCATAGGCTGTGCATAAGCCATACAGAGCGGGTGTGGACAGTCTCGTTTGGGTCTGCGCGCGTTGCTTGGGTTCTACCCTGGGGCGATTGAACCTCACGTCCAGATTTAAAAAAAACAGGGCACCGGCCGCGTCCCTGGCTCGCAAGGCGGGCAAAAAGCGGTGCAAATTCGTTGAAATCTGCAGCACCTCAGTGCTGCGTAGGTCGCAGATTTGAAGAAATTCAGCCCCCTTCGGCGGGCCATGCGGCGGTAAACGGAGGTTTCACGTGGCGGTCCTGGCGCGGCGCTGACGTCGGCGGCCGACATCGCGCTTGTCTGTCCCAATGACCGTTGGCGTCACCCGAAATGGACGCATGGCAGACCGAGCCGCCACCGCGCTGAACACCGGGACAGACCGATCGGCTCCTTCCGCCCTCGGCGACGGGTCAGGTACCCACCCGCGGCGCGCGGCGCATCCGGCCACGTGGAACCCGGGCAATGCAGTAAGCTGATCGATTCCCCCTACCCGTCTGCCGCCCCGTGCGGCGTTGATCGTCCGCATGCGCATCCGCCGTTTGTCCCTGCACCAGGTCCGTCGCTTCGATACCGTCGAACTGGCACCACAACCGGGCATCAACCTGATCACCGGTGACAATGGCGCCGGCAAGACCAGTGTCCTGGAGGCGCTGCACGTCATGGCGTATGGACGCAGTTTTCGCGGCCGTGTCCGGGATGGCTTGGTACGCCAGGGCCGGGAGGCGTTGGATGTGTTCGTGGAATGGGATGAGCAGCGCGATGGTGCCGATACCCCGACCCGTCGCAAGGCCGGTCTTCGCCATAGCGGCCAGGAGTGGAAAGGCCGACTGGACGGGGAAGATGTCGCTCAGCTCGGCACGCTGTGTGCCGCACTGGCGGTCGTCACCTTCGAGCCAGGCAGCCATGCGCTGGTGAGTGGCGGTGGTGAGCCCCGTCGGCGGTTCCTCGATTGGGGTTTGTTCCACGTGGAACCAGACTTCATGGGTCTGTGGCGCCGGTACTCGCGGGCTCTAAAACAGCGCAATGCCCTGCTCAAGCAAGGTGGACACCCCCATGCGCTGGATGCGTGGGACCGGGAGCTCGCCGAGGCAGGTGAGGCGCTGACCACCCGCCGTCAGCACTACCTCGAACGGCTGCAGGAACGGACCGTGGAACTGGCCACCGTACTGGCGCCCAATCTGGGGATCCAGTCGCTGAGTTTGAGTCCAGGGTGGCGCAAGCAGGAGGTATCGCTCTCCGACGCGCTGCTGCTGGCACGGGAACGTGACCGGATGGCCGGCTATACCTCGGTCGGCCCGCACCGGGCCGACTGGAGCGTCGGATTCGAGACCATTCCGGGTCGGGATGCACTCTCGCGCGGCCAGGCCAAACTGACCGCCCTCACCTGCCTGTTGGCGCAGGCCGAGGACTATGCTGAGCAGCGCGGCGAATGGCCGGTGATCGCGCTGGACGATCTTTCGTCAGAGCTGGATCGTCATCACCAGGCGCGGGTGCTGGAACGGCTCAAGGCCGGCCCGGCGCAGATATTCATCACCGCCACCGAGGTACCGGCGGCGTTGGTCGACGCGACAGATATCACCCGGTTCCACGTGGAACATGGACAGGTCCTGGCTGTGCCATAGTGGTCCCCCAGGGGTCACGGTGCCCGGCTGGTATAATTGCTGTTGCAACCCCTTATTACTCGGCGCCCCGCCTCATCGCGGCGGCCCGACCTGCGGAGCCTACGGCAAGCGCAATGACTGAAGAACAGAACATCCCCGCAAACAGCGGCAACTACGACGCCAACAGCATCACCGCCCTGGAAGGCCTCGAGGCTGTCCGCAAGCGTCCTGGTATGTACATCGGCGACGTCCATGACGGCACCGGTCTGCACCACATGGTGTTCGAGGTCGTCGACAACTCCATCGACGAAGCCTTGGCCGGCCACGCCGACAATGTCTCGGTCATGATCCACGCCGATGGCTCGGTTTCGGTGTCGGACAACGGGCGCGGCATTCCCACCGGCAAGCACGAGCAGATGAGCAAGAAGCTCGATCGCGAAGTCTCTGCAGCCGAAGTCGTGATGACGGTGCTGCATGCCGGTGGCAAGTTCGATGACAACAGCTACAAGGTGTCCGGTGGTCTGCACGGCGTGGGTGTCAGCGTGGTCAACGCGCTCTCGCAGAAGCTGCTGCTGGATATCTACCAGGGCGGCTTCCACTACCAGCAGGAATTCGCTGACGGTGCTGCGGTCAACTCGCTCAAGCAGGTCGAAGCCAGCACCAAGCGCGGCACTACCCTGCGCTTCTGGCCGTCGGTGAAGGCGTTCCACGACAACGTGGAGTTCCACTACGACATCCTGGCCCGCCGCCTGCGCGAGCTGTCCTTCCTCAATTCCGGCGTCAAGATCGCGCTGGTCGACGAGCGCGGCGATGGCCGCCGCGACGACTTCCATTACGAAGGCGGCATCCGCAGCTTCGTGGAGCATCTGGCGCAGTTGAAGACGCCGCTGCACCCGAACGTGATCTCGGTCACCGGCGAATCCAACGGCATCGTGGTGGACGTGGCGCTGCAGTGGACCGATTCCTACCAGGAAACGATGTACTGCTTCACCAACAACATTCCGCAGAAGGACGGCGGTACCCATCTGGCCGGCTTCCGCGGCGCGCTGACCCGTGTGCTCAACAACTACATCGAGCAGAACGGCATCGCCAAGCAGGCCAAGATCAACCTGACCGGCGATGACATGCGCGAAGGCATGATCGCGGTGCTGTCGGTGAAGGTGCCGGACCCGAGCTTCTCCAGCCAGACCAAGGAAAAGCTGGTCAGTTCGGATGTGCGCCCGGCGGTGGAAAGTGCCTTCGGCCAGCGCCTGGAAGAATTCCTGCAGGAAAACCCGAACGAAGCCAAGGCGATCGCCGGCAAGATCGTGGACGCGGCGCGTGCACGTGAAGCGGCGCGCAAGGCGCGCGATCTGACCCGCCGCAAGGGGGCGCTGGATATCGCCGGCCTGCCGGGCAAGCTGGCCGACTGCCAGGAAAAGGATCCGGCGCTGTCCGAGCTGTTCATCGTCGAGGGTGACTCGGCAGGTGGCTCGGCCAAGCAGGGCCGCAACCGCAAGAACCAGGCGGTGCTGCCGCTGCGCGGCAAGATCCTCAACGTGGAACGTGCCCGCTTCGACCGCATGCTCGCCTCGGATCAGGTCGGTACGCTGATCACCGCGCTGGGCACCGGCATCGGCCGGGACGAGTACAACCCGGACAAGCTGCGCTACCACCGCATCATCATCATGACCGATGCCGACGTCGACGGCGCGCACATCCGTACGCTGCTGTTGACCTTTTTCTACCGTCAGATGCCGGAACTGATCGAGCGTGGCCACATCTACATCGGCCTGCCGCCGCTGTACAAGATCAAGCAGGGCAAGCAGGAGCTGTACCTGAAGGACGACCCGGCGCTGGACGCGTACCTGGCCAGTAGTGCGGTGGAGAACGCGTCGTTGATCCCGGCCGAAAGCGAGCCGGGCATCGAAGGCGTCGCGCTGGAGAAGCTGTTGCTCTCCTATGCGTCAGCGCAGGAAACCATTGCGCGCAACGGCCATCGCTATGATCGCCAGGTGCTCGAAGCACTGATCGATTTCACCCCGATGGATCTGGAGCACCTGCGCAAGGCCGGCGCCGACGAAGGCCTCGCCGCACTGGCGACCCGCCTCAACCAGGGCAGCCTGGGTTCGCCGCGCTACACGCTGGAACTGCAGGAACCCACCGAGGAGCGTCCGGCCGCGGTGCTGGTCACGCGTCGCCATATGGGCGAACAGCTGATCCAGGTGCTGCCGCTGGGTGCGTTTGAAACCGGTGAACTGCGTGCCCTGCACCAGTCTTCCCTCCTGCTGCACGGCCTGGTCCGTGCCGGTGCGAAGATCAGCCGTGGTGCGAAGTCGGCCGAGGTGGCCAGCTTCGCCGAAGCACGCAACTGGCTGCTGGACGAAGCCAAGAAGGGCCGCCAGATCCAGCGATTCAAGGGTCTGGGTGAAATGAATCCCGAGCAGCTCTGGGACACCACGGTCAATCCCGACACCCGTCGCCTGCTCCAGGTGCGGATCGAGGATGCCGTGGCGGCCGACCAGATCTTCAGCACCCTGATGGGCGACGTGGTCGAGCCGCGCCGCGACTTCATCGAAGACAACGCCCTGAAGGTCGCCAACCTGGATATCTGACACAATCGGGGACGGGCCGGCCGGGTGCGACCTGCACCCTGGCCGGCCATCGCCCCCCGATGCCAGGAATCCGATGTCCGCTACCCCCCCGGCGTCCATGACGCCTCCGCTGCCCCCTGCCGTCCCGTCATCGCCGCGCAAGCCGGGTTCCCCGCTCGCGGGCTTCTTCATCGACCTGGGCATTGGCGTGCTGGTGCTGCTGTCGCTGAGCCTGATCAGCGGCTTGGTCTGGGGGCTGTACCGCGGTGCGATCGTTGGCTACCAGGCCGCACGCGACGGTGCGGATGCTTCGGCCGTTGCCGGTCTTGCCCAGCAGCTGGGCCAACCCGGGGCGCTCGCCCAGATCCTGATGGCGCTCGTTGCTACCGGTGGTGCCGCGCTGGTGCTGTATTTCTTCCGTCGCCGGGCCACGCCCGCCGAACGTGTGCTGTCCTTCCAGGCGGCACGTCGCCCCTCGACATGGGGGTGGACATTGCTTGTGGCCACCGGTGTGATCATCGGCAGCAACCTGATCGCATGGTTGGCCAAGCAGGGGGGCATCGAACCGGTGCCGACCAATCTGGCGCTGATGGAACAGGCAATCACGCGTTTCCCCTGGTTCCTTGCCCTGTTTGCCGTCGTGCTCGCGCCGGCCTATGAAGAGCTGTTGTTCCGCCGTGTCCTGTTCGGTCGCCTGTGGCAGGCCGGTCGCCCGGTGTTGGGCATCGTGCTGAGCAGCCTGGCCTTCGCTCTGGTACATGAAATCCCCGGCACCAGTGCCAATGGCCCGTGGGAAATCGCCCAGCTATGGCTCGTCTATGGCGGCATGGGTGCGGCCTTCGCCTGGCTCTACCAACGCACCGGAACCTTGTGGGCGCCGATCGCCGCGCATGGCTTGAACAACGGCATCGCCCTGGTCGCGCTGATGTTCCTGGGCATCCATTGATCGATCACGCGGCTTGACGAAAATTTACGTCGCCGCGTTCCACACTGCGCACATGAACACGGGGGGATCGCACATGAAACCAGTGCTGTTGGGAATTGCCATCGCCATGCTGGTGAGCGCATGCGCCACCACGACCTCACCTACCGGCCGCCGCCAGATGGTCGGCGGTGTTTCGCAGGCCGAGCTGGACCAGCTGGGCGCGCAGGCGTTTACCGAGACCAAGTCCAAGGGAACCCTCAGCAAGGACCCGAAGCAGACCGCGTACGTGCAGTGCGTGGTCAATGCGCTGGTCGCCCAGTTGCCGCCTCAGTACCGTGGCGTACGGTGGGAGACGGCGTTGATGGTCGACAAGGAGCCCAACGCGTTCGCCCTGCCCGGCGGCAAAGTCGGGGTCAATACCGGCATCTTCACGGTCGCCAGGAACCAGGATCAGCTGGCCGCTGTGATCGGCCACGAGATCGGGCACGTCATCTCCCGCCACCACGAAGAACGCATCACCCGCCAGATGGGGGCGCAGACCGGCTTGTCGGTTCTGGGCGCGCTGGCGGGCGCCGCGTACGGTGAGGGCGCGGCCAGTACCGTCAGCCAGCTTGGCGGCGCCGGTGCGCAGGCCGCGTTCCTGCTGCCCGGCTCGCGGACCCAGGAAAGCGAAGCCGATATCGTCGGCCAGCGGCTGATGGCCGAGGCCGGTTTCAACCCCGCCCAGGCAGTGGATCTGTGGCAGAACATGATGGCCGCCAGTGGTGGTCGCTCGCCCCAATGGCTGTCCACTCACCCCGATCCGGCCAACCGTATCCGCGAACTTCAGCGAGACGCGCCGTCCCTGAGTGGTGTATACCAACAAGCCCAGGCGGCCGGGCGCAGGCCGAAGTGCGGTTGACGCGCCCGGAGATGGCCCAAAGATGCTGTATTGCAGCATCGGAAACGATTTCTCACGCCATCAGTTTCTGATACGTTTGGCGGCTCAGATTTTTCTGACAGTCCGTTTTGATGCCGCTGCGGCGGTTCGATCGAGGTGAAAGATGATTTTCAGCAACCACAAGCAAGCCGTCCTTTCCGTCCTCATCGCGACCGCTGTAAGTGGCGCCATGATCACCGATGCCTTCGCCCAGGCCCGCTCGGCGGAGCGTGGCGCGCGGGGTGGGCAGAAGCAGGCCAAGGCCGAAGTGCTCTACCCGAACGCGACCCGCCAGGAGCCGGAGCAGAAGTCCTCGGCCAAGGTCGGCCCGAAGCTGCAGAAAATGATTGACAGCTACAACGACCAGAAGTTCCCGGAGACGCGCGCGCAGGCTGACGAAATCCTGGCGAACCCGGCCGCCAACACCTACGACAAGTCGCTCGCCGCGCAGCTCGCCTCGCAGGCGGCCTACCAGCTGGACGACGTCGCCTCGGCCAAGAAGTACCTCGAGCAGGCGCTGCAGCTCGGCGGCCTGGACAACAACGGCCACTATCAGTCGATGCTGATGCTCGGGCAGCTGCAGCTGCAGGACGATCAGATCAACGAAGGCCTGGCCACGCTGGACAAGTACTTCGCCGAGACCAAGTCGAACAAGCCCGAAGAGCTGATCGCCAAGGGCCAGGCGCTGTACCAGGCCGAGCGCTATGCCGAGGCCATCCCGGTGCTGCAGCAGGCCATCGCCGGCTCGCCCGAGCCGAAGGACAACTGGAACCAGCTGCTGATGGCTGCCATGGCCGAAGCCGGCCAGACCGGTGAAGCGGTCAAGCAGGCCGAAGCGCTGGCCGCCAAGAACCCGAACGACAAGAAGGTGCAGTTGAATCTGGCCAGCATGTACATGCAGGCCGACCAGATGGACCAGGCCGGCGCTGTCATGGCCAAGCTGTACGCTGCCGGCCAGCTGACCGACGAGCGCGAGTACAAGCAGCTGTACTCGATCTACGCCAACAGCGAGAACAAAGAAAAGGACGTCATTGCCGTTATCAATGATGGCCTGCAGAAAAACATCCTGAAGCCGGATTATCAGGTATACCTGGCATTGGCCCAGGCGTACTACTACTCCGACCCGCAGCAGACGGACAAGGCGATCGAGGCGTGGCAGAAGGCTGCCCCGCTTTCCAAGGACGGCGAGACCTACCTGAATCTGGCACGCGTGCTGCATTCGGAAGGTCGCATTCCGGAGGCCAAGCAGGCCGCCCAGCAAGCGCTGGCGAAGGGTGTGAAGAACCAGGCGGATGCCAAGAAAATCATCAACCTGAAGTAAGTAGGAATAACGCCTGAACGCCTGCATAAGTGATGCGCAGGCGCTCAGGATTGGTATAAGCTTGGAGGTTCCTGCGGTGTCATGCACCGCTGATCATGGGCTACCTGTCCCCGGGTATCCCGGCCCCACTAATGAGCTCTTGGCGCATGACGGAACAACTAGTCGTTCACAGGTACGAACAACGCGATGACACCGGCCTCTCCTGGCCGCGTATCGTGGGTATCGCTTTTGTAATCGCACTGCATCTCGCCGCCTTCATGATGCTTCTGATCCCCGCCGTGGCTCCCAAGGCCGTCGCGGAGAAAGAACGCAACATCATGGTGACCCTGGTCGACGCTCCGCCGCCGCCACCACCGCCGCCGCCGCCGCCGCCGCCGGATGACACCCCGCCGCCGCCGGTCAAGAACCTGTCGCCGCCGAAGCCGTCCCCGGTTCCGCCGCCGCCGCAGGCTCCTGTGGTCGATATCCCGGACCCGCGTCCGACCGACATCGTCACGCCGCCTTCGCCGCCGTCGCCGCCGCAGCCGCCGAGCACCATTGAGGCAAGCGTCGACATCTCGTCGAAGAACATGAACCCCCCGCGTTACCCGCCGGCCGCGTTCCGTGCTGGTATCCAGGGTGAAGTCATCCTGATCATTGACGTCGATGCCAATGGCAACGTCACCAATGTGTCGGTCGAGAAGTCCAGCCGTAACCGTGACCTCGATCGCGCCGCCATGGACGCAGCTCGCAAGTGGAGCTTCCGTTCCGCGGAATCGGGCGGGAAGAAGGTCGCAGGTCGCGTTCGCGTCCCGGTCAACTTTGCGCTGAACTGATAGTGGCCGGTGGCCCGCCGGCCACCGACCCTAGCGGTTATTTCTAGCAATACCCTTTATCACCACACACAACAAAGGTAAGCGTCATGCTGCAGGAACTTTTCATCGCCGCTGCTGCCGGGGGCAACTCCAACGCCCTGTCGCAGATGGGCTTCGAGCACCTGATCCACGAGATGACCACCCAGCCGGGTGACTTCGCCGTCTCCTGGGTCGTGCTGCTGACCCTGATCATCATGTCGGCCATGTCCTGGTACTGGACCGTCATCAACATCTTCCGCGCCACCCGTCTGAAGGCTGCTGCCGACAAGGTCGTGAGCCTGTTCTGGGATACCCCGAACGCCCAGGACGCCATCCGTGCGATGGAAGAACAGCCGGCTTCGGAGCCCTTCTCCAAGATCGCTCTGGACGCTGCACAGGCTGCTGCGCACCACCAGCGTTCGGAAGGCGGCACCTCGGGTGGCCTGGGTGAAAACCTGAGCCGTTCGGAGTTCGTCGATCGCGCCCTGCGTCAGGCCGTGACCCGCGAAAGCAACAACCTGCAGTCGGGCATGACCCTGCTGGCCACCGTCGGCGCGACCGCTCCGTTCGTGGGTCTGCTGGGTACCGTGTGGGGCATCTACGGCGCGCTGATCAAGATCGGTGCCACCGGTTCCGCCTCGATCGACGCCGTTGCCGGCCCGGTGGGTGAAGCACTGATCATGACCGCCATCGGTCTGTTCGTGGCTATCCCGGCCGTGTTCGCCTTCAACTTCTTCAGCAAGATCAACAGCGCCACGATCAGCAAGTTCGATACGTTCGCTCACGACCTGCACGACTTCTTCGCCACCGGTTCGCGCGTTCGCTAATAGCGACGCGCGTCACCCAGCGAGAACGTAGTCAACACGATCTAGACGGAGCCCGTTATGGCTTTCAGTAGTGGTAACAGCGGCGGCCCCATGGCCGACATCAACGTTACGCCCCTCGTGGACGTGATGCTGGTGCTGCTGATCATCTTCATCATCACGGCGCCCCTGATGTCCCACAAGGTCAAGGTGGATCTGCCTGAGGCCAACCTGGTGCAGAATCCGGAAGACGCTGAAAAGCGGGCGAGCCCGATCACCTTGGCAGTCAAGGAAGACGGCTCGATCTACTGGAACGACGAGGAAATCGACAAGCAGACTCTTGAGTCGCGCTTGGCGACCGCCGCCCAGCAGACCCCGCAGCCGCCCCTCAACCTGCGTGGTGATCGCACCACCAAGATGCGCGTCATCAATGAGATGACGAAGGTCGCGCAGGAACAGGGCATGCTCGACGTGGGCTTCGTCGCCACCAAAGTAAAGGGGCAGTAAGCCATGGCGTTCAGTACTGGTGGTAACAAAGGCCCCATGGCCGACATCAACGTCACGCCCCTGGTGGACGTGATGCTGGTGCTGCTGATCATCTTCATCGTCACCGCGCCGATCATGACGTACCCGATCGCCGTTGACCTGCCGCAGCGCGTGCTCAACCCACCGCCGGTGACGGTCGAACCGCCGCCGCCGATCGAGTTGAAGGTGGACGCCAGCAACCAGGTGTCGTGGAACAACAGCCCCGTGGCTGTGGGCGAACTGCAGCAGCGTATGGAACAGGAAGTGCAGCGCGATCCGACCAACCAGCCGGAACTGCGCATCGATGCCAGCCCGGACTCCGAGTACGACGTGATGGCCAAGGTGTTGGCTGCCGCGAAGAATGCTCAGATGAAGAAGATCGGCTTCGTACAGCAGTAATACGCAATACGCAGTCATGACGCGACTGGAAAACGCCCCTGGAAACAGGGGCGTTTTTTTTGTGCCGCCGGCCGTGGATACGCGCCAGCGCCACGCCGCCCGCTATCATCCGGCCATGCTTGCAACCTTCGACGTCTTCGGGGACTGGCTCGATGCCATCCCGCACCTGCGCCCCCTGATGGTGGCGGCCTACATTCTCTATCTGCTGTGGCTGACCGGCTGGATCATGCTGCAGAAGCGCGAGCCGGTCGCCACGCTGAGCTGGATCCTGTCGCTGGCCGCCCTGCCCTACCTTGGGCTCTTCATCTACTACCTGCTCGGCCCGCAGAAGGTGAAGCGGCAGCGCCTGCGCCGTGGCCGTTCGCGTTCGGGCATGGAGCACTACAGCAGCGTCTGTCCACCGGACGCGGACTGTACCGAGCTGGCCAAGATCGCCCAGGCCACGACCGGTCTGTCGCCAAGCTCGGCGACCGAAGTGGAGTGGCTGGTCGACGGTGCGGCCACCTACAGCGCGCTGCTGGCCGCCGTGGCCAAGGCGCAGGATCACCTGCACCTGGAGTACTACATCTTCAATCCGGACCACGCCGGCACCGCGCTGCGCGATGCGCTGACCGAGCGGGCCGCGGCGGGTGTACGGGTGCGCCTGCTGCTCGATGCGGTCGGCTCCTCCTCCATCCGCAAGCGCTTCCTGCAGCCGCTGCTGGATGCCGGTGCGGAGGTGGTCTGGTTCCATCCGCGGCAGCTGCTCAAGCCGTTCAAGCGGCCGTGGTTGAACCTGCGCACGCACCGCAAGCTGGTCATCATCGATGGCCTGCAGGCGTTCACCGGTGGCATCAACATCACCGATGAGGAAGACGAGAGCGTCCGCCCGGATGCGTATCGCGACCTGCACATGCGCCTGCGTGGCCACGTGGTGCGCAGCCTGCAGCTGGTCTTCATCGAGGATTGGATCTACGCCACCGGCCAGGAGCCGGCGCGCTTCAACATCGCGCAGTTGTGGCCGGAGACCATGCCCAGCCGCAGCGAGGGCAGCATCAATGCGCAGGTGCTGGTCTCCGGGCCGGATTCGTCGTGGGAGACCATCCACCGCCTGCACGTGGCGGCGATCCACGAAGCCAAGGAGCGCGTCTGGCTGGTGACGCCCTACTTCGTGCCCGGCGAAGCCGCGCGCATGGCACTGACCTCGGCCGCACTCGGTGGCCTGGACGTGCGCCTGCTGGTGCCCAAGATGAGCGACTCCTGGTTCGTCACCCAGGCCGCGCGCTCCTACTTCGACGAGCTGCTGCAGGCCGGGGTCAAGATCTACGAGTATGGCCCGCGCATGCTGCATACCAAGGCCTTCATCGCCGATGACGACGTGTGCATCGTTGGCAGTGCCAACTTCGATCACCGCAGCTTCCGGCTCAACTTCGAGCTCTCGATGATGATCAGCGATACCGGCCGCGTTGCCGCGCTGGCCGAGATCCTGCTCGCCGAATACAGCAGCGCCTCACCGGTCTACAACGACCGCCAGCGTTCGCTGTGGCGGCACCGTGTGCCCGAGGCGTTCGCCCGCCTGGCCTCGCCGCTGCTGTAGCCACTGCTCCCCGTGGAACCGCACCCGGCGCCAGCGCTACACTGGCCCGGTCAATCGGGGAGAACGACATGTACTGGCTGTTTCTGCTGTTCGCGCTGGCCTGTTTCGGCATGGCGCTCAAGACCCCCCACATGGGGCTGATGGCGCTGTCGCTGCTGGGCACCCTGGTGTTCCTGCTGGCGTGGGTCCGCGGCCTCTACGTGGCCCGCTTCGGCGATGTGCAGCCCACCCGCGCGGCCATCACCGATCCCAACGAACTCCGTCGGCTGCGGGAGCTCGCCCTTCAGGCGCGTACCCCGGCCGCTCAGGGTGAATCCGACCCCTCGTAGTGCCATGACCCAACTCAGCGTCAACGTGAACAAGATCGCCGTCCTGCGCAACTCGCGCGGTGGCACCGACCCGGACGTGCTGCAGGCCGCCCGTGCCTGCCTGGAGGCCGGCGCGCATGGGATCACCGTGCACCCGCGCCCGGACCGCCGCCACATCCGCGCCGAGGACGTGCTGGCGCTGTCCGCGCTGACGGCCGAGCGTGGCGTGGAGTTCAACATAGAAGGCAACCCGTTCGCGCCCCCGCGCGAGGGCTACCCCGGGCTGCTGCCGCTGTGCGCGCAGACCCGTCCCGCCCAGGCCACCCTGGTACCGGATGGCGACGGTCAACTGACCTCCGACCACGGCTTCGATTTTGGCCGCGACGCGCAGCGCCTGCGCCCGCTGATCGCCGCGTTGAAGACGTACGGCTGCCGGATCAGCCTGTTCGTGGACGCAGGCAACCCCGACATCGCACAGGCCGCGGCCATCGGTGCCGACCGCGTAGAGCTCTACACCGGCCCCTACGCCGAGGCGCATGCCGCCGGCGACGCCACCGCCATGCTGGCGCTGTTCGGCGATGCAGCGCGCCGCGCCCAGGCGGCCGGCCTGGGCGTCAACGCCGGGCACGACCTGTCGCAGGACAACCTGGCGGCGTTCCTGCAGGCGGTGCCGGACGTGTTGGAGGTCTCGATCGGCCACGCCCTGATCAGCGAGGCGCTGTACGCCGGGCTGGACGCCACGGTGAAGGGGTATCTGCGGCTGCTGTGATGCGGCGCACCCTGCCACGTAAGGCGCCCCGCATCCGGTAGGAGCCGAGCGCTGGTCGGCTCAGCCGCCGGGTGACATGGCACGCCAGTCACGCGCCCCGACCCTGTGGATAATCTGGGGGATCAAATCGGTCCCCACCTCCGGCGACCCTTATCCGGCGCGGGTTTCACTTCCCATTGCCCCTGTGGTTAGTAATACTACTAACCATGGATATCTCCGATCCCCGCTGTTCCGACGCCACGACGTCTCATTCGCTGAGACCTCTGGGCGATAGCCTTTGACCATGGGTATTGCGATCAAAGGCCGGGGCTCCCGGACGCACCTGGCGGGCCGCTTCGACGTCACCGTCAGCGAAGCGATGGACGACGGCTGGGCGCCGGACGAGAGCGAGGAGTTCGCCGCGCCGCGCCTGCGCACCGAAGTGCGCGCCGAGACCGCGCGCAGCATCATCAGCCGCAACAAGTCGCCGGACGTCGGCTTCAGCCAGTCGGTCAATCCGTACCGCGGCTGCGAGCACGGGTGCTCCTATTGCTTCGCCCGGCCCTCGCACGCCTATCTCAATCTCTCGCCCGGTCTGGACTTCGAGACCAAGCTGTTCGCCAAGACCAATGCGCCGCAGCTGCTGCGCAAGGAGTTCTCGCGCCCCGGCTACGTGCCGCAGCCGATCGCGCTGGGCATCAATACCGACGCCTACCAGCCGATCGAGCGCAAGCTCAAACTCACCCGCCAGCTGATCGAGGTGATGCTGGAAACCCAGCATCCCTTCTCGCTGATCACCAAGAATGCGCTGGTCGAGCGCGACATCGACCTGCTTGCGCCGCTGGCCGAAAAGCACCTGGTCAGCGTGCACTTCTCGGTGACCTCGCTGGACCCCCACCTGTCGGCCAAACTGGAACCGCGCGCCTCGGCCCCGCATGCACGGCTGCGCGCGATGCGTCGCCTGAGCGATGCCGGCATCCCGGTCGGGGTGATGGTCGCGCCGGTGATCCCGTGGATCAACGATGCCGAACTGGAAGCTGTGCTCGAGGCCGCACACGATGCCGGTGCCACCACCGCCGGCTACGTGCTGCTGCGCCTGCCGCTGGAAGTGGCGCCGCTGTTCCGCGATTGGCTCGACACCCACCATCCGGACCGCGCGACACACGTGATGAGCACCATCAACCAGCTGCGCGGTGGCAAGGATTACAACAGCCAGTTCGGCACGCGCATGCGCGGCGAAGGGGTCTACGCCGATCTGCTGTCCAACCGTTTCAAGCTGGCCCGCAAGCGCCTGGGCTTCGATGCGCAGCACAGCCATTGGCCGAAGCTGGACTGCACCCGCTTCCTGCGCCCGTTGCCGCCGCGGGCGGAGTCACCGCAGGGCTCGTTGTTCTGATCAGCCCCCGATGGACTTTGGGATGCGCCCGACCAACAATCGGGCCAAGGCGCCGCGCCGCGGTCGCCTGACGTCCATATCGGATATCCAAGGGGAACCCCATGTCATCGGCAGCCACCTCGGCCGCGGCGAACGCGGCCAACATCGCGATCAACGCCGCCATCACCGCAGCGGTGCAGCAGCAGCGCGACGCGTTGATTGCACACTTCACCGGCCATCAGGCGTTGTCACCGCAGAGCGCGATCGCTGCCGACACCATCGATCCTGCACTGCAGGTGCCGCTGACGCACTACCGCGACAACGGCGTCATCCGCGAGGCGGGCGGTGATCGTCTCTATCTGGATCTGGACGTGCTGGCCGGGCTGAAGGCGAAGGCGAAGCGTACCGGGCGCAATGTGCTGATCACGGTGATGGTGTTGGCCATGGTGGTGGTGGTCGGTGCAGTGTTGCTGGTGTGGGCGCGTTGATCAATTCCCACCAAACAATTTCTGCGCACTCTGGAAAAGAATCCAGCTCGTTGCAATGAACTTGTCCCCACCCTGCGGCTGGTTACCCCGATGTGTGTGGGTAAACGCCGTCGGTGCGATCAACAGGCTGCCCCTGCGCGGCGCGACCTTGCGGCCCTGGAACAGGAACTCGGTTTCGCCGGCATCGAAATCGTCGTTGAGGTAGAGCGTCCACAGCAGATGGCGGTGCAGTGTTTCGCCGGCTGGATCGCGCGGATACAGCTCGCAGTGCCAGTACGGATAGCCGCCCTCGCCCGCCGCATACCATTGCAGATTGATGGCACCGGGCCGCAGGCAGGTGCGGGCCAGGTCGGACAGCGTGGCGTCGTCCATGTCGGGGAAATCCTCGGCTGCCAACCGGCGCGGTTGGCCGTCGCTGTCCTGGATCTGCAACATCAACGGCGAGATCAGGGCCTGTGGATAACGGCGTAGATAAGTCAGCAAACCCTTGAAAACCGCCTGCTGCAGCACCGCTTCGGCCTGCCGCCACTCGGGCCGCCCGCTGATGCGAAGATCCTTGCTGTGCTTGAGTTCCGGGAACACACCGCTGCCCACTTCGCCCGGCTGCAACTGCGCACTGGATCGCATCTGGGCCTGCAGGGCCGCGCAGACCTCGTTGGGGACGGCGTTGTGGATTACTTCGATGAAATCGAGCGGCGCGTCGGCAGTCATGGGGTCATCCGTGGGCACGAATGGCCGATGGTGACCGCTGCCGTGGCCGATGTCACGCCGTTGCCACGTCACAACAGGGCTGACCGGACGGCCAGCCCTGTGTAGGAAATCAACCCGCTGCGCTGTCGTGTTCGCGGTGGTAACGGGTGGCTTGCTCCACCTCATTGCGCGAGCCGAGGAACACCGGCACGCGCTGGTGCAGCTGATCGGGCTGGATGTCGAGAATGCGCTCGCGGCCGGTGGTGGCGGCGCCGCCGGCCTGTTCGACCAGCAGGCCCATCGGGTTGGCTTCGTACATCAGGCGCAGCTTGCCGGCCTTGGATGGATCCTTCGTGTCCCACGGGTAGATGAAGATGCCGCCGCGGGTCAGGATGCGATGCACGTCGGCGACCATGCTGGCGATCCAGCGCATGTTGAAGTTCTTGCCGCGGGCACCTTCCTTGCCGGCCAGCAGGTCCTGCACGTAGCCCTGCATCGGGGTTTCCCAATGCCGCTGGTTGGACATGTTGATCGCGAATTCCTGGGTGTCCGCCGGAATCTGCATGTCCGGCGTGGTCAGCACGAACTCGCCCTTCTCGCGGTCCAGGGTGAACGCGTGCGTGCCGTGGCCGACGGTGAGCACCATCTGCGTGCTCGGCCCGTAGATGCAGTAGCCGGCCGCGACCTGCGCGGTACCCGGCTGCAGGAAGCTGGCATCGCTGGGCTGCTCGGTGCCCGGCGGGCAGCGCAGCACCGAGAAGATGGTGCCGACCGACACGTTGACGTCGATGTTGGAGCTGCCATCGAGGGGATCGAACAGCAGCAGGAAGTCACCGCGCGGGTAGGTGTCGGGCACCGGCTGGCAGTGGTCCATTTCTTCCGAGGCGCAGGCGGCGAGGTGGCCGCCCCAGGCATTGGCTTCCAGCAGGATCTCGTTGCTGATCACGTCCAGCTTCTTCTGCGCTTCGCCCTGCACGTTGCCGGTACCGGCTTCGCCGAGCACACCGCCCAGCGCGCCCTTGCTGACCGCGATGGAGATGCTGGTGCAGGCGCGGGCGACGACAGCGATCAGCTGGCGCAGATCGGCGTTGATGCGGCCGGCATGTTGCTCTTCGATCAGATAGCGGGTCAGCGACGTCTGGGACATGGAATCAGGCGGCCTTCAGAGGAGAAGCGCCTATTGTCGCCCTTCGCCGGAGCCATTACGAGGCGCGGGCGGCGCCAGATAACAGAACGGCCGCGCATGGCGGCCGTTCTGCTTCAGAGGGGCGATATCGCTCAGCCCTTGCTGACGGTCGCCACGGCCTTGGCCACGTATGCCAGGTTGCCCTGGTTGAGTGCGGCCACGCAGATGCGGCCGGTACCGACGGCGTAGATTGCGAACTCGTCGCGCAGGCGGTCCACCTGGGCGCGGCTCAGGCCCGAGTACGAGAACATGCCCGCCTGGTCGTTGATGAAGGCGTATTCCGGTGCGCCGGCGGCGACCAGATTCTCCACCAGGCCATGACGCAGGGCGTGGATGCGCTCACGCATCTCGGTCAGTTCCGCTTCCCACACCTGGCGCAGCTCAACGCTGTTGAGCACGCCGGCCACCAGCGCGGCGCCGTGGTTGGACGGGCTGGAGTAGATCGTGCGGATGATGCGCTTGACCTGCGACTGCACGGCCTTGGCCGCGTTCGCGTCCGGGGCGACCACCGACAGCGCGCCAATGCGCTCGCCATACAGCGAGAACGACTTCGAGTACGAGTTGGCGACCACGAAGCTGTCGATGCCGGCCTCGGCGATGATGCGCACGGCGGCGCCGTCTTCGCTGATGCCCTTGTCGAAGCCCTGGTAGGCCATGTCGATGAATGGGAACAGCTGGCGATCCTTCAGCAGCTCGGCCACCTGCTTCCACTGCGCGACGGTGAGGTCGGCACCGGTCGGGTTGTGGCAGCACGCGTGCAGCAGCACCACGGTGCCCGGCTGCAGCTTGCCGAGGTCGGCCAGCATGCCGTCGAAGTCCACGCCGTGGGTGGCGGCATCGAAGTAGGTGTAATCGACCACGTCGAAGCCGGCCGCGCCGAACACTGCGCGATGGTTTTCCCAGCTCGGGTTGCTGATGGCGATGGTGGCGTGCGGCAACAGCTTGTGCAGCAGGTCCGCGCCGATGCGCAGCGCACCGCTGCCGCCGATGGTCTGCGAGGTGGCCACGCGGCCGGCGGCCAGCAGCGGCGAGTCCTTGCCGAAGACCAGCTCGCGGGTGGCCTGGTTGTAGGCCGGCAGACCGTCGATCGGCAGGTAGCCGCGCGGTTTGGCGTCATTGGCCAGCTGCTGTTCGATCTTGTTCACGGCGCGGAGCAGCGGGATGCGGCCGCTCTCGTCGTAATAGATGCCCACGCCCAGGTTGACCTTGATCGGGCGGCTGTCGGCGTTGTAAGCCTCGGTCAGGCCCAGGATCGGGTCGCCTGGGACCAGTTCCACATTTGCAAAGAAGGACACGGCGGTACTCATTCGGATGACGGAAGGGGGAGGGTGGCGCGACGCGGAGTTGGCGGCAGAATCAGCCAAAACCGACCCATCGTAACAAAGCCCCGCCGAGGGCGCCGAGGCTGTCGTCACGTACGCTTCCGTACCATGGCGTGCGGCACGCCCATTCACCGAGGATCCCGCCCCGCATGCTCCGTCTTACCCCGCTGGCCCGCCACTGTGCGCTGGCCTCGGCCGTGTTGCTGCCATCGCTGGCGCAGGCCCAGAACACTCCCGCCCCGTCCGCGCCGATCGAGCGGCTGCCCACGGTCCAGGTCCAGGCCGCGCGCGTGGCACAGGTGGCCGATATCGACCTGCCGGCCTCGCTGACCACGGTCTGGGTGGACGAGGACCGCACCGGGCCGCTGGCGCAGCTCTCCGAGGCGCTCAACGGCATTCCCGGGGTGGTTGCCCGCGATCGTCAGAACTACGCGCAGGACACCCAGCTCTCGATCCGCGGCTTCGGCGCGCGCTCGACCTTCGGCGTGCGCGGCGTGCGCGTGCTGGTGGACGGTGTACCGGCCACCATGCCCGACGGCCAGGGCCAGCTCTCCCACGCCAGCCTGCTCTCGGCGCAGCGCGTGGAAGTGCTGCGCGGGCCGTTCTCGGCGCTCTACGGCAACTCCTCCGGCGGCGTGGTCCAGGTCTGGAGCGCGGACGGCGCCGAAGGCGACCCATGGCGCCTGCGGGTGGATACCGGCAGCGACAACACCGTGAGCGCCGGCGCCCAGCTGCGCGGCGTGCAGGGCCCGGTCCGCTACAACGTGGCCGCCAACCACTTCCGCACCGATGGCTGGCGTGACCACAGCCAGGCCCGCCGCGAGTCGCTCAACGCCCGGCTCGGCACGGATGTCGGTGGCGGCCAGCTGGATCTGGTCCTGAACTACTTCGATGCGCCCGACGCACAGGATCCGCTCGGCCTGACCCGCGCGCAGGTGCGCGAGAACCCGCGCCAGGCCACCGCCGTGGCGACCCAGTACAACACCCGCAAATCCGTGCGTCAGGCCCAGGCCGGGCTGGTGTTCACCCGAACGGAAGGCGCGCAGACCTGGCGTGCGATGGGCTATGCCGGTCAGCGCAGCGTGGAGCAGTACCTGGCGATCCCGCCGGGGCCGCAGCTGAATTCGCCGCTGCACGCTGGTGGGGTGATCGATCTGGACGGCGATTACGGTGGGCTCGACGCGCGCTGGGCGTGGCACGGTGACTGGGCCGGTCGCCCGCTGGATGTGGTGATCGGCGCCAATGCCGACCGCCAGCAGCAGGATCGCGGCGGTTACGAGAATTTCGTGGGTGATCAGGTAGGTATCAAGGGCCGCCTGCGCCGCGACCAGAGCGACCGGGTCGAAAACGTGGACCAGTTCGCCCAGGCGTGGTGGCAGTGGGCGCCGCGTTGGTCGTTGCTGCTGGGGGTGCGCCACAGCACGGTCCGTTTCCGCTCCAACGACCACTACATCACCGCGGGTAATCCCGACGACAGCGGGTCGCGTCGCTACGAGGCGACCACCCCGGTGGCCGGCGTGGTGTTCCGCGCCACCGATGCCTGGCGGCTGTATGCCTCGGCCGGGCGTGGCTTCGAGACCCCGACCTTCAACGAGCTGGGCTATCGCGCCGATGGCCAGGCCGGGCTGGCGCTGGATCTCTCGGCGGCCCGCAGCCGCAACCTGGAAGTCGGCAGCAAGTGGCATGGACAGAATGGCGCGCAGGTCGAAGCCGCGCTGTTCCGCGCCGATACCGATGACGAGCTGGCCGTGGCGAGCAACAGCGGCGGCCGCAGCACCTACCGCAACATCGGCCGCACGCGCCGCCAGGGCGCGGAGGCCAGCTATGTGCAGCCGCTGGGGGCGCAGGCGGATCTTTCGCTGGCCTACACCTGGCTCGAAGCCACCGTGCGTGATCCGTACGCGCTGTGCGCGGCCGCTGGCTGCAACACGGTGACCGCCGGCTCACGCCTGCCCGGCGTGCCCAGGCAGCAGTGGAACGCGCGGGTGCAGTACCGCCCGGGCCCGTGGCAGTGGGCCGCCGAGGTGGTGGCCTCCAGCGACACCGTGGTCAACGATCTGGCCACCGAGCGCGCGCCGGGCTACGCGCTGCTGAATCTGGAACTATCGCGGCGCTGGACCACCGGACAAGGCACGCTGCGTGCCTTCGCGCGGATCGACAACGCCCTGGACCAGCGCTACATCGGCTCGGTGATCGTCAACGACGGCAACCAGCGCTTCTTCGAGCCGGGGCCGGACCGCCGCTACAACGTGGGCCTGCAGTGGCAGTGGGCGCCCTGATCCACTGGACCTGGACCTACCGGGGCGGTTTGGCCGGCACGAACGGTGAGGTCGGGTCGCTGGCCGGGAAGGTCTCTTCCAGCGCCTCGTCCTGGTTGTCGCTGGCGTGCTCCTTGCGCTGTCGGCGCTGGTATTCATCTTCGCGGCGATGATGACCGGCCGGGCCTTTCTCGCCGGCCGCCGAATCCTTGCGGTCGCGCGGAACGGGATCCGGCGTAACCGCCACCGGCAGGTGATCGGGTGCGTCGTCGGGCACGGACATGCCGGCGCCGCGGTCTTCGGCGTCCTGATTGTCATGTTTGGCGCGCTGCTCGCCGGGGACCGGGGCGGTGGCGTCGCGCAGGGGATCGCGGGGCATGGGAGTTCTCCAGTAGCTGTGCACCCCACTACAGCGCGCGGCGGGTGAAGTCGCCGCGAATCCCGGTGCATCAACGAATCTGTCACGGCTCGATAACGGTGGCGGGTCTATTCCTGCCTGCCCCGCCGCTGTCGGAGTCGTGTCATGCCCCGCCTGGACCGCCGTGCCGCACCCGCGTTGTTCAACGCCTACCTGCAGCCGGAACGGAGCGGGCGCCGTGCGCGCCGTGACCGTGCCGAGGACGCGCAGGCGGTTGCACAGGACTACCTGCAGTACATGCGCAGCGATTACGAGCAGCGCCGCAGTCACGGCCGGCGCAGCTGGCGCGACCTCTATCCCGCCTACGCCTTCGCGCTGACCACGCACTATGCGGACTGGCCGCGCGGTGCCGATGACACCGATGGCGAGCTGGCCGAGCACTGGGAACAGATGCGCGGGCAGTCGCGACTGGGCTGGCACCAGGCCCGCGCCGTGGTCGAAGACGCGTGGCTGGCGCTGGACCACATGCCGGCCGCGGCGGTGCACGGCCTGCTGCAGTAGCTGCGGCGTGCAGCCGGCCTGCACAGCCCGGACACAGGCGTTTCACGTGCTGCGCGGTACAGCTGCCCTCCCTGTAGCGTTGGAGTGGCGCCACCATGGCCCGACCGATCTGGACCGGCACGCTGTCATTCGGGCTGCTCAATGTCCCGGTGTCGCTGATGTCCGGCGAACGCAATGTCGATCTGCACTTCCGGATGCTCGATTCGCGCGACCGCAAGCCGATCCGCTTCGAACGGGTCAACGCCGATACCGGTGAAGAAGTGCCGTGGAAAGAGATCGTCAAAGCCTACGAGTACGACAAGGGCAGCTACGTCGTACTGGAGGAAGACGACATCCGCTCGGCCGCACCGCAAAGCCATGAGGCGGTGGAGGTGGAAACGTTTGTCGATGCCGGCACCATCGATCCGCGCTATTTCGAGAAGCCCTACCTGTTGGTGCCCGCCAAGAAAGCCGAAAAAGGCTACGTGCTGCTGCGCGAAACGCTGCGCAGCACCGGCAAGGTCGGCATCGCGCGGGTCGTGGTGCGCACCCGCGAGTACCTGTGCGCGGTGATGCCGCACGGCGATGCGCTGGTGCTGATGATCCTGCGCTATCCGCAGGAACTGGTGGACCCGGAAGACTACAAGCTGCCCAGCGGCAGCCTGTCCGAGTACCGCATCAACAGCAAGGAAACGGCCATGGCCGAGCAGCTGATCGCCTCGATGTCCGGCGAGTGGAAGCCGGACGAGTACCACGATGAATTCCGCGAGCGCCTGCACACGTTGCTGAAGAAGCGGATCAAGGCCAAGGGCGGCACCACCAAGGTGGAGGAAGAGCCGGTCCCGCGCGAGGACGATGCGACCAACGTGGTCGACTTCATGTCGCTGCTGCAGAAGAGCCTGGATGCCAAGAAGCGCACGCCGGCCGCCAGAAAGACAGCGGCGAAGAAGGCCACGGCCAAGGTCGCCAAACCCACGGCGGCCAAAAAGGCGACCAAGACAGCAGGCAAAGCGACCAAGAAAACCACCAAGCGTGCACCCGCGCGCAAGGCCGGGTAAGCCGCCGTGTCCCTGCAGGAATACCGTCGTAAACGCCGTTTCGACGGCACCCCCGAGCCGGACGCCGAGCGCCGCGATGCGCCGGCGCGGCGGCCGATCTTCGTGGTGCAGCTGCACCATGCCAGCTCGCGCCATTACGACTTCCGGCTCGAAGCTGACGGCGTGCTCAAGAGCTGGGCGGTACCGAAGGGCCCCTCGCTGCGTGTCGGCGAAAAACGGCTCGCCGTGGAGGTGGAAGACCATCCCCTGTCCTATGCGACGTTCGCCGGCGATATCCCCAGCGGGCACTACGGCGCTGGCCATGTGGATGTCTATGACCACGGCACCTGGGCCTGCGATGGCGACCCCCTGGAGGCGATCGCGGCCGGCAAGGTGGACTTCGTGCTGCACGGCGAGCGCCTCAAGGGCGGCTGGAAACTGGTGCGCACCGCGATGAAGGGCAAGCAGCATCAGTGGCTGCTGATCAAACGCGATGATGATGAGGCGAGGGATATGGAGGCCGATGATCTGTTGGAGGCGCCACCGGAGGCCGCCAAGCGCACGGGCACCAGGAAGGCCGCCGCTGCCAACACAACGAAGGCCACCCCGGCCAGGAAAACCGCCCCCGCCAAGGCCGTGACGACCCGCGTCGCACGCAAGGCCGATGCGCGCTGGTCCAAACGCGCGCTGGCGCTTGAAGGCGCACGCGAGAGGCCCTACCCGCACGATTTCAAGCCGCAGCTGACCGACCATCGCGCCACCGCGCCGGACGGCGAGCAGTGGCTGCACGAGATCAAATGGGATGGCTATCGCCTGCTCGCCGACGTGCGCGAAGGCGTGGTTGCGCTGCGCTCGCGTGGCGGGCTGAACTGGACCGACGAGTTCCCCGAGGTGGTGCAGGCGATCGAACGGCTGCCGGTGCGCGATCTACGCCTGGACGGTGAACTGGTGGTGCTGGATGCGCAGGGCCGCAGTGACTTCACCGCGTTGCAGAAGGTCATCGACGGCACCGCGAAACAGCCACTGCGCTATGTGGTGTTCGATATGCCGGGCATCGCCGGTGTGGATGTCAGCCGGGTGCCGCTGCTGGAGCGCAAGGCGCTGCTCAAGGATCTGCTGGGCAGCAAGCCGGACACCCTGGCCTACAGCGACCATGTGCGCGACCACGGCCCGGCGGTGTTCGCCGCCAGTGGCGAGGCCGGGTTCGAAGGCATCATCAGCAAGCGGATCGATGCGCCCTACGTCAACGCACGCTCGCGCGACTGGATCAAGATCAAGCACGAGAACACCGATGAGTTCCTCATCGTCGGCTATACCGAGCCCAAGGGATCGCGCAGCGGCTTCGGCTCGCTGCTGATGGCCACCCCGGACAAGGGCGGATTGCGTTATGTCGGCCGCGTCGGCACGGGCTTCGATGATGCCGCGCTGCGCGCGCTGACCAAGCAACTGACGCCGCTGACCGTGAAGGACGCGGTGGTGGAGCTGCCCGCGCATGTGCCGTTCACCGCGCGCAGCGTGCACTGGGTGAGGCCGGTGCTGGTGGCAGAGGTCGCTTTCCGCGGCTGGGCCAAGGAAGGGTTGCTGCGCCAGGCCAGCTTCAAGCGGCTGCGCGAAGACAAACAGCCGAAGGATCTGGGCGCGGCAGCCAACGTCACTACCGTCGCTGCGTCCGCCTCCGCCCCGGCGGCGAAAACCAGCGGCCGGAAGAAGGCCGCGGCTGCGCAGGAAGAGAGCACCGTGGCGATCAGCCATCCCGAACGCGTGGTGTTCGCCAAGGCGAAGATCACCAAGGGCGAAGTGGCCGACTACTACCGGCGCATGGCGCGCTGGATCCTGCCCGAGGTGGCGCACCGTCCGCTGTCGGTGCTGCGCTGCCCGGACGGGGTGGACAAGCCCTGCTTCTTCCAGAAGCACCATGGCACCGGGCTGGGCGGTGCGGTCAAGGCGATCCCGCTGGAGCAGAAGAGCGGGCGCGAGGACTAC
This sequence comes from Stenotrophomonas sp. IS26, assembly GCF_054188265.1. NCBI lineage: Bacteria > Pseudomonadati > Pseudomonadota > Gammaproteobacteria > Lysobacterales > Lysobacteraceae > Stenotrophomonas > Stenotrophomonas sp. IS26. Next base: position 49,513 of record NZ_JBSZJV010000012.1, on the reverse strand, counting down.
CTCTACATCGAGGATGTGGAGGGGCTGCTGCAGTTGGTGCAGATGAACACCCTGGAGCTGCATCCCTGGGGGGCCACCGTCGAGGATCCCGAACATCCGGACCGGCTGGTGTTCGATCTGGATCCCGGCGAAGGCGTGAACTGGACCCAGATCAAGGCCGCCGCACGCGATGTGCGCGCGCGCCTGCAGGAAGCCGGGCTGGAGAGCTTCGTCCGGCTCTCCGGCGGCAAGGGTGTGCACGTGGTGGTGCCGCTGCAGCCCAAGGCCGACTGGGCGCACGCCAAGGACTTCTGCGAGGCCTTCGCGCAGGCCATGGCCACGCAGGCACCGGAGCGCTACGTGGCGACGATGAGCAAGGCCAAGCGCGACGGGGTGATCTTCATCGATTGGCTGCGCAATGCGCGCGGCGCCACCAGTGTGAGCTCGTGGTCGCTGCGGGCGCGGCCGGGTGCCGGCGTGGCGGTGCCGTTGCGTTGGGAAGAACTGGGTCGCATCGCGGCGCCGGACGCTTTCCCGATGGCGAAGGCGCTGCAGCGCGCGAAGCGGTTGAAGCAGGACCCGTGGGCGGGCATCGAGCAGGTGAAGCAGGTGCTGCCTGGCAGCTGATCAGGCGCGCCCTGGCCGGAACCGCGTGCCCACCCACACCCCCAAGAATGCCTGCACCGGCAGCGAGACCAGCAGGATCACCACGAACCAGAACGGGAAATCGCTGCCGAAATCCCAGGCGGTGTAGATCGATGCGGCCGCGATCACCGCCCACACCACGCCGCCGTGGCTACGGGGCCAGGTCGGCGCATAACGGCTGGCAAAGGCGATCGCGGCGATGCCGCTGAGGATCGTCCAGGCCAGGTCCCAGGCCAGCTGGGGCTCGCCGCCCGGCGGAATGCGCAGCAATGGCACCAGCCACGAACCGAGGCTGTTGACCAGCACCATCACCGCGAACGCGAACACGACGGCCAGCACCGACAGCAGTGGATTCTTCAGGGCGGACCACACAGGCATGGCAGGGGCGTCACGGCGGGAGAGCCGCCATTATGGACGGGTTGCCGCAGGGAATTTCAGACCCGGCCGGCGGCTTGGAGCTGGGCGAACTCCTCATCGCTGAACAAGCGCGAGCGGACCAGGAAGCGCACACCCTCGCCGTTTTCCAGCGAGAACATGCCGCCCCGGCCGGGCACCACGTCGATGATCAGCTGGGTGTGCTTCCAGTATTCGAACTGCGCGGGGCTGATGTAGAACGGCGCCCCGCCGATGTCGCCCATGCGCACATCACGGTCGCCCACGATGAAATCGCCCTGGGCGAAACACATCGGCGAGGAGCCGTCGCAGCAGCCGCCGGACTGGTGGAACAGCAGATCGCCGTGGCGTGCCTGCAGGGTCTCGATCAGCTGCAGCGCCGGGAGGGTGGCCAATACCTGGAGCGGGAGGTCGGTCATGATCGGGGTGCCAGGGACGCCGGCCAATGGCCGGCAGGACGGAAGAACCGGCGCTGCCGTCCTGCTGCCACCGGGAGAGGGGGAGTGGCGCAGGACGGCAACGCGCAGCCGGTTACGCGCTCATGTCCAGCACCACGCGGCCTTCGATCTTGCCGGCCTGCATGCGCGCGAAGATGTCGTTGATGTTCTCCAGCGAATCGCTGGTCACCGTCGCGGCCACCTTGCCCTGCTCGGCGAATTCCAGCGATTCCTGCAGGTCCAGACGGGTGCCGACGATCGAGCCACGCACGGTGATGCCGTTGAGCACCATGCCGAAGATATCCAGCGGGAAGTTGCCCGGCGGCAGGCCGTTCAACGAGACGGTGCCGCCGCGCCGGACCATGCCCAGTGCCTGCTCGAAGGCCTTCGGCGAGACCGCGGTGACCAGCGCCCCGTGTGCCCCGCCGATCTCCTTCTTCAGGAACGCGGCCGGATCGGTGTTGCGCGCGTTGACGGTGATCGTCGCTCCCAGCCGCTCGGCCAGGGCGAGCTTGCCGTCGTCGATATCCACCGCGGCCACGTTCAGGCCCATCGCCTTGGCGTACTGCACGGCCATGTGGCCGAGCCCGCCGATGCCGGAGATCACCACCCACTGGCCGGGCTTGGTATCGGTGACCTTCAGGCCCTTGTAGACCGTGACGCCGGCGCACAGGATGGGCGCCACCTCGATGAAGCCCACGCCCTTGGGCAGCAGCCCGACATACGCAGCGTTTGCCAACGCGTACTCGGCGAAGCCACCGTTCACCGAGTAACCCGTGTTCTGCTGCGCTTCGCACAGCGTTTCCCAGCCGCCCAGGCAGTGCTCGCAGTAGCCGCACGCCGAATACAGCCACGGGATGCCGACACGGTCGCCTTCGCGGATATGGCTGACCCCGGCGCCGACCGCGACCACGTGGCCGACGCCCTCGTGGCCGGGAATGAAGGGCGGGTTCGGCTTGACCGGCCAGTCCCCGTCCACCGCATGCAGGTCGGTGTGGCACACGCCACAGGCTTCGATCTTCACCAGGATATCGCCGGGCCCCGGACGCGGCACCTCGACTTCCTCGATACGCAACGGCTTTCCGAACTCGCGGACAACAGCGGCCTTCATGGTCTTGTTCATGCGTGGATCTCCGTGGATGGCCAATGACAGCACTGTGGCGCCGGCCGCATGCCGGCGCCTTGATCGGGATCAAGCCCGGGGCAGGCTCAGAAGAAGCCCAGCTTCTTGGGCGAGTAGCTGACCAGCAGGTTCTTGGTCTGCTGGTAGTGGTCGAGCATCATCTTGTGGTTCTCGCGGCCGATGCCCGACTGCTTGTAACCACCGAACGCAGCATGCGCCGGATAGGCGTGGTAGCAGTTGGTCCACACGCGCCCGGCCTGGATGCCACGGCCCATGCGGTACAGGCGCGAGGCATCGCGGCTCCACACCCCGGCACCGAGGCCGTACAGGGTGTCGTTGGCGAGCTCCAGGGCTTCTTCCTCGGTCTTGAACGTGGTCACCGAGACCACCGGCCCGAAGATCTCTTCCTGGAACACGCGCATCTTGTTGTGGCCCTTGAACACGGTCGGCTTCACGTAGAAGCCGCCGGCCAGGTCGCCCTCCAGCTTGGCCTGCTCACCGCCGATCAGCACCTGCGCCCCTTCCTGCCGGCCGATGTCGAAGTAGGAAAGGATCTTCTCCAGCTGCTCGGAGGAGGCCTGCGCACCGACCATCGTGTTGGGATCGAGCGGATTGCCCTGCTTGATCGCGGCCACGCGCGTGAGCGCACGTTCCATGAATTTCTCGTAGATCGATTCCTGGATCAGCGCGCGCGAGGGGCAGGTGCAGACCTCGCCCTGGTTGAAGGCGAACAGCACGAAACCCTCCACGGCCTTGTCGAGGAAGTCATCGTCCTCGGCCATGACATCAGCGAAGAAGATGTTCGGCGACTTGCCGCCCAGTTCCAGCGTCACCGGGATCAGGTTCTGGCTGGCGTACTGCATGATCAGGCGGCCGGTGGTGGTCTCGCCGGTGAAGGCGATCTTGGCGATGCGCGGGTTGGAGGCCAGCGGCTTGCCCGCCTCCACGCCGAAGCCGTTGACCACGTTGAGCACACCCTTGGGCAGCAGATCGCCGATCACCTCCATCAGCACCAGGATCGACGCCGGGGTCTGCTCGGCCGGCTTGAGCACCACGCAGTTGCCGGCGGCCAGCGCGGGCGCGAGCTTCCAGGCCGCCATCAGCATCGGGAAGTTCCACGGGATGATCTGCCCGACCACGCCGAGCGGCTCGTGGAAGTGGTAGGCGATGGTGTCCTTGTCGATCTCCGACAGGCTGCCTTCCTGCGCGCGCACCGCGCCGGCGAAGTAGCGGAAGTGATCGGCCATCAGCGGCACGTCGGCGTTGAGCGTTTCGCGGATCGGCTTGCCGTTGTCCCAGGTTTCGGCATGGGCGAGCAGCTCGAGGTTCTGCTCGATGCGGTCGGCGATCCGGTTGAGGATGTTGGCGCGCTCGGTGGTCGAGGTCTGGCCCCAGGCGGTCTTGGCCGCGTGGGCGGCGTCCAGCGCCGCTTCGATGTCCTCGGCGTTGGAACGGGCGACCTCGGTGAACACCTTGCCCGTCACCGGCGTGGTGTTCTCGAAATACTGGCCGCTGCGCGGGGCCACCCACTCCCCGCCGATGTAGTTGCCGTAGCGCGGCTTGAAGATGGACTGCGGGTCGGTGGCGTGCGGCTTGGCAGACGTGACGGCATTCATGGTGCATCTCCGGATGGCGGTGGACAGGCCCGATAAGGGTCTGTTCCATGGCGCAAGGACGATGCCAGGTTCCGTGTGGTGCAGTGCGGCAAGGCGTCACCCGGCGTACCGATTGGAGCGGGGTTCGGAAACTGATGCGGTGCACCACGGCCGGTCATTGCACGGTAACGCCGGGTGTGGTGTTTATCGGAACAGGCCCCGCTACAACTGTCGCAGATTGCGACACTGGAGAATCCAGGTGTCCCAGCTCCCGCTCCAGCACCGTGTCGGCAATGCGCGACGCTCCTTTTTCGAGCGTGGCGCGGCGCCGGTCGGCAGCGTGCCCGACACCATCCTGCAGTCGTGGCAGCGCTGCCAGCGCGGCGGGCTATCGGTCGATGCACAGCCGGAGGTCGAACCGCTGCCGGACGCCCGCCTGCGCGAGCTGCGCCAGCGCCAGGAAACGCTGTGGCGGCTGGCGCGACCGGAGCTGGATGGCCTGGCCGCCGACATCGCCGCGACCGGCAGCATCGCGCTGCTGACCGACGAAGCCGGCTGGATCCTGGATGCGGAGGGCAACCCGGGTTTCCTCGACAAAGCCGGGCGGGTGGCGTTGATGCCAGGCGTGCGGTGGGATGAAACCACGGTGGGCACCAACGCGATCGGCACCGCCATCGTCGAAGGTCGCTCGGTGGAGGTACGTGGCGGCGAGCACTACTTCGCGCCGCACGCGATCCTGACCTGTTCGGCAACACCGATCTTCGATCCGTACGGGCAGCGTGTGGGCGTGCTCGACATCTCCGGCGACGCGCGCCAGCAGCACCTGCACGCCCGCGTGCTGGCACGGCAGGCGGTGGCGCATATCGAGCACCGCTACTTCGAGGCGGGACTGGGCGACTGCGAGGTGGTCCGCCTGCATCACGACGCCGGCCTGCTCGGTACCGCGCGCGAAGGCGTGCTGGGCTTCCGCAATGGCCGCCTGGTGGCCGCCAACCGTGCCGGGCTGGCCCTGTTCGGGCTGGACCACGGCGACATCGGCAGGGCGCCCTACGAGGCGCTGTTCGATGGTCCACTCTCACGGCTGCATGATGACGGCGCGCTGGTGGATCGCCAGGGCCGCGCGCTGTACGGCCACGTGAGCCCTGCCGGCGGCGCCACGGTCCGCTCGCCGCTGCCCGCGCGTCCGACCCCCGCCGCACCCGCGCGTGCCGCCGCAGCGGCGGTGCGGGCGGATGCCAGCCCCCTGTTCGACGCCGCCCAGCAGCAGGTGCTCGAGCGCGCCTGCCGCGTGCTGGATGCGCAGCTGCCCGTGCTGCTGCAGGGCGAGACCGGCACCGGCAAGGAGGTGTTCGCACGTGAACTGCATCGGCGCAGCACGCGTGCCGACAAACCGTTCGTGGCGGTCAACTGCGCGGCGCTGCCGGAAGGCCTGATCGAAGCCGAGCTGTTCGGCTACGAGGAAGGTGCCTTCACCGGGGCGCGCAAGAGCGGCAATACCGGCCTGCTGCGCCAGGCCCAGGGCGGCGTGCTGTTCCTTGATGAGATCGGCGATATGCCGCTGGCGCTGCAGCCGCGCCTGTTGCGCGTCCTTCAGGAGCGCACGCTGTCACCGCTGGGTGGCGGCAAGCCGGTACAACTGGATTTCGCCTTGATCTGCGCTACCCACCGCGATCTCGATCAGGCGATGGCCGCCGGTGACTTCCGCAGCGACCTCTACTACCGCATCGCCGACCACAGCGTGCGCCTGCCGGCCCTGCGCGAGCACGCCGAACGCGCGGCGCTGGTGCAGGGGCTGTGGCAACGGCTCGGCGAGGGCCGGCAACTGGAGAGCGCGGCGCTGGAGGCGCTGGCCGGGTATGCCTGGCCGGGCAATCTGCGGCAGCTGTGTTCCTGCCTGCGCACGCTGGTGGCGCTGAGCGATCCGGGTGAGGTGATCCGGCACGCGATGCTGCCGGCCTATCTGCAGGCCGCGCCTGCCCCGGTGATGCCGTCCGCGGCCGAGGGGCTGGAGGCGATGACCGAAACCGCCATGCGCGAGGCACTGCGCGCGAGCCATGGCAATGTCGCCCAGGCGGCGCGCGCGCTGGGCATCAGCCGCAGCACGCTGTATCGCCGTGTCGGGGCGACGGCCCGCCGTCACTGAGACGGCAGGCCGTGTGGGCTCAGCCGACCAGCGCGGCCGAATCGCGCGCCAGCTGCTCGATGCCGGCCCAGTCCCTGGCCTGCAGCAGCGCCCGGGTGGTCAGCCAGGACCCGCCCACGCACAGCACGTTGGGCAGGTGCAGGAAATCGCGTGCGGTCTGCGCGCTGATGCCGCCGGTCGGGCAGAAGCGCACATCGCCGAACGGGCCGTTCCATGCCGACAGCATGGCCGCGCCGCCAGCCTGCACGGCCGGGAAGAACTTGAAGGTATCCAGGCCGTGTTCCAGGCCGAGCATCAGCTCCGACGAGGTCGCCACGCCCGGCAGGAACGGCAGATCGGTATCGCGGGCGGCGGCGTACAGGCGCGCGGTCGCGCCCGGCGACACCGCGAAGCGCCCGCCCACCTGCTTGACCTTCTCCATCTGCGCGGCGGTCAGCACGGTGCCGGCGCCGACCACGGCATCGGGCACCGCCTCCACCATCGCCTGGATCGCGTCCATCGCCATCGGCGTGCGCAGCGTCACTTCGATCACCGGCAGGCCGCCGTTGAACAGTGCGCGTGCGACCTCGACGGCATCGTCGACGTTTTCCGGGGTGAACACCGGAATCACCGGCGCCAGTTTCAGGACTGCGCGTACGCGCGGATCAGCGCCGGACATCGAATCGCTCCTCGCCCGTGAGGGCCATGATGTCAGCCTCGCTGACAGGGTTGAAGTCGCCGGGGATCGAGTGCTTCAGGCAGCCTGCGGCGAGGCCGAAACGCACGATCGCGTCCGGCGCGAAGCCGCGCATCATGCCATGCAGGATGCCGGCGGCGAAGGCATCGCCACCGCCGATGCGGTCCACGATGCCGATCATCTCGCGGGTCGGCGCCACCGCGCGGGTGCCGTCGCGGCCGATCAGCATCGCCCCGAGTGCGTGGTTGTCCACGCTGTGCGGCGTGCGCTGCGTGCAGGCCATCCACTGCAACCGCGGGAACGCGGCGAAGGCCTGCGCCGCGGCCGCGTCGACGCGCTCACGCACATCGGCCTGCTCGAACTCCCCGCCGAGCACCACGCCGATATCGCGGTAGTCGGCGAAGACGAGATCGGCGCAGGCGAACAGCTCGCGCAGGATGCCGGGCGCATCGCCCTGCCAGCGCGCCCACAGCGACGGGCGGAAGTTGCCGTCGAAGGAGACCTTCACGCCCCGCGCGCATGCCGCACGGGCCGCGGCCAGCGTGGCCTGGGCCATGGCCGGGTTGAGCGCCGGGCTGACCCCGGACAGGTGCAGCCAGTCGGCGCCGGCCAGCAGCGTGTCCCAGTCGTAATCGGCGGCGCTGCTGTTGGCGAAGGCCGAATCGGCACGGTCGTAGACCACTTCGCTGGCGCGCTGCACGGCGCCGGTGGTCAGGAAGTACAGGCCCATGCGGCCGTCGGTGCGGCGCACGGCGCTGGTGTCCACGCCATGCCGGCGCAGCTCGCCCAGCGCGAACTCGCCCAACGGGTTCGCCGGCACCGTGCTGACCGCCGCCACCGCATGCCCAAGATGGGCCAGCGAGACACCGACGTTGGCCTCCGCGCCCCCGGCGTGGACCGCCAGCTGGCCGCGCTGCAGCAGCAGCTCGCGGCCGGGTGCGCTCATGCGCAGCAACAACTCTCCGAAACAGACAACACGACTCATGGTCCTGGATCCTTGTGAGGGCTGCGGACGCCGCAAGGACGCCCCGCAGCAATGGCTAGCGGTGTCATTCTAGCGATGGACGCCGCCCCGTCCACCTGTCCCGAATGTCGGAACCATTGTCCTGCAAGCGTCTGCGGGACATTCAAGGTCTGCTGCGGTGCAAGATGCCGGATCAGTAACGGGCTGTTAACGTCCGCCCTGACCAGCGGTGTCATTGCACTGACATGTCGTTGGATAGCTGTTTCATGTAGCACCTTGGGAGAGGGAAAACATGCAAGTCCAGAACACGCAGAAAAAGACACCGGTTACCTTGCTGGCATTGTCGATCGGCCTGGCGCTGAGTGGTACCGCGCTGGCCCAGGATGCGGGCACCAACCCCACCGACCTGGATACCGTCACCGTCACCGGCTACCGCGCCAGTGTCGAGAAGGCGCTGGACATCAAGCGCGGCGAAGCCGGCGTGGTCGATGCCATCGTGGCCGAGGATATCGGCAAGTTCCCGGATCTGAACCTGGCCGAATCGCTGCAGCGCATCCCCGGCGTGGTCATCACCCGTGAGGCCGGCGAAGGCCGCAACATCTCGGTGCGTGGCCTGGGCCCGGACTTCACCCGCGTGCGCATCAACGGCATGGAAGCGCTGACCACCGTCGGCGCCGGTGACCAGAGCGGCGGCACCAACCGCGGCCGTGGCTTCGATTTCAACGTGTTCGCCTCCGACCTGTTCTCGCAGCTGCTGGTGCGCAAGACCGCCTCGGCCGATGTCGAGGAAGGCTCGCTCGGGGCCACGGTCGACCTGCGCACCGCGCGCCCGTTCGACTATGACGGCTTCACCTTCGCCGCCAGCGGCCAGGCCGGCTACAACGCGATGGCCGAAAAGGCCGACCCGCGCATGGCCGCACTGATCTCCAACACCTTTGCCGATGGCACCTTCGGTGCGTTGTTGTCGGTGGCCTATTCCGAGCGCCAGGCGCTGGAGGAAGGCTCCAATACCGGCCGCTGGGCCAATGGCCCCAGCAACGGCGGCTTCAGCGCCACCTCGCCGTTCGCCGCGGCGCGTTCGGCCGATGTCTACCACCCGCGCTTCCCGCGCTATGTGCAGATGGAACATGAGCAGAAGCGCCTGGGCGTGACCGGTACCCTGCAGTGGAAGCCGAGTGACGCCACCGAGTTCTCGCTGGACGCGCTGTACTCCAAGATCGACGCCACCCGCGATGAACATTACATCGAGGCGATTTCCTTCAGCCGCAACCGCGATTCGGCCACCGGCGCGCTGCGTCGCCCCGATCGCGACGGCAAGCCGTCGATGATCGTCAAGAACGGCGTGATCGAAAACAACGCCCTGGTCTACGGCGAGTTCGACAACGTCGACATCCGCTCGGAGAACCGTCACGACGAGTGGAGCACCGAGTTCAAGCAGCTCAGCCTCAACGGCCAGCACCGCTTCGGTGACGACTTCACCCTGTCCGGAAAGATCGGCATCTCGCGCTCCAAGCACGAGAACCCGGTGCAGACCACGGTCATCATGGACAAGTACGACGTCGACAATTACAGCTACGACTACCGGGGCAACAGCCGGTTCCCGACGCTGAACTACGGCATCGACCCGACCAATCCCGCAGGCTGGGAACTGGCCGAAATCCGCCTGCGCCCGCAGTACGTGGACAACGACTTCGATACCGGCCAGCTGGATTTCAACTGGAACATCAGCCCCGGCTTCCGCTTGAAGGGCGGCGTGCTCGCCAAGGACTACACCTTCAAGACCACCGAACTGCGCCGTGCCAGCGAACTGGCCGTGCCCAACTTCGCCGATGGCACCAAGATCGTGCCGGTGGACATGACCGCGCAGGCCGGCCTGAAGGGCATCAACGGCAGCCCGTCCAACTGGGTGGTGCCGGATCTGAACGCCATCGCCGATCAGTTCGACATCTACAGCAACAGCGGCATCTTCGCCGTCGCCCCGCGTGCCAACAACGTGCGCAGCGTCGAAGAGAAGGACCGCGGTGCCTACCTGATGGGCGAGTTCTCCACCGAACTGGGCAGCCTGCCGCTGTCGGGTAACGTGGGCGTGCGCTACGTGCGCACCAAGCAGAGCTCCACCGGCCTGTCCACGCTGGCCACCGGTACGGTCGCCACTACCGAAAACCGCACCTACAACGACACCCTGCCCTCGTTCAACCTGGTGGCCGAAGTCAGCCCGGACTTCCTGATCCGCCTCGGCGCGGCCAAGGTGATGAGCCGCCCGGGCCTGGGCAGCCTGACGCCTGGCGCAACGGTGGCCGTGGCCGGTGGTGCACGCACCATCTCCAGCGGCAACCCGGACCTGGAGCCGATCCGCGCGACCAACGTCGACCTCGGCTTCGAGTGGTACTTCGCCGAAGGCGCGATGGCCGGCATCGGTCTGTTCTACAAGGACATCGAGAGCTTCGTGCAGACCACCCGCGAAGTGCGTCCGTACTCTGACAGCGGCCTGCCTGCCTCGCTGCTGATCGGCACCGGTGCCTCGCCCACGGATGACTTCACCTACAGCCGGCCGGTCAACACCCCGGGCGGTGAGCTGCACGGCGTGGAAGCCAACTACACCCAGCCGTTCACCTTCCTGCCGGGCAAGTGGTCCAACCTCGGCGTGCAGTTGAACTACACCTGGGTGGAATCGCAGATCCAGTACCTCAACGCCGCGGGCCAGCCGGTGATGAAGACCGACCTGACCGGTCTGTCCAAGTCCTCCTGGAACGCCACATTGTTCTACGAAGGCAAGGTCTTCTCCGGCCGTGTCTCGGCGACCAACCGCGATGACTACCTGACCCAGGCACCGGGTACGGAAACCGGCTTCAATCTCGATGGTTATCACGGCATGACCGGCACCACGGTCCTCGATGCCTCGATCCGCTACACAATCAGCGACCAGCTCGAACTGAGCCTGGAAGGCATCAACCTGACCAACGAAGCCTCCGACGAGTGGGTCTACTCGCCGGCCACCGGTCGCCTGCCGCTGCAGTACACCGAAACCGGCCGCCAGTTCCTGCTCGGCGTGCGCTACAAGTTCTGATTCAACGGCCGTACCCACCGGCGGCGTGAGCGATCACGCCGCCGGCTGCGCGCACGCCGCCATCGTTGCCATCCCTCGACCCTCGCCAGCACACGCACGCTGCTGCGGCGCAAGATGCCGCCCCGTGAAGGGTTTGTTACGTTTCGGATGACCAGCGGTGTCACGCGGCAATGCGCGACAGACGCTCCGGGGGAGGCCGGACGTCATGACTCATCAACATCAAAGTCGCATGGCGGCGCACCCTGGGAGGGGGTTACACACGATGGATCGACTCGACACCCGTAAAAAGACACCGGTTACCTTGCTTGCGGTCTCAATCGCGTTCGCGCTGCAGAGCGTGGCCGGCATCGCCGCGGCACAGCAGACGCCCGAAGCGGCCGCCTCGCTCAATGCAGTGGATCTGGACAAAGTGGAGGTCAAAGCGACCTACCGCGAAAGCCTGCAGCAGTCCCTGGATGAAAAGCGCTACAGCGTCGAGCAGGTCGATGCGATCTACGCCGAAGACATCGGCAAGTTCCCGGATCTGAACCTGGCCGAGTCGATGCAGCGCATCGCCGGCGTCTCGATCGATCGCGAAGGTGGCGAAGGCCAGCAGATCTCCGTGCGCGGCCTGGGCTCGGATTTCACCCGCGTGCGCATCAACGGTCTGGAAGCGCTGTCCACCGCCGGCAGCGGCACCACCGGCGTCAACCGCAGCCGCGGCTTCGACTTCAATACCTTCGCCTCGGAGCTGTTCAGCCGGGTCAAGATCAACAAGACCCAGTCGGCGCAGACCGACGAGGGCTCGCTGGGTGCCACGGTCGATCTGCGCGGCTCGCGCCCGTTCGATTTCGAGGGCTTCCAGGCCTCGCTCGGTGGCCAGTACGGCTACAACGAGCTGTCAAAAAACAAGGATCCGCGCATCTCCGGCCTGATCAGCAACACCTGGGCCGACGGCCGCGTCGGCGCGCTGATGTCGGTGGCCTACAGCAAGCGCACCATCTTCGAGGAAGGCTACAACCCGGTCCGCTGGGAGCACGGCAACTACCGCAACTCCAACCAGAGCACCGCGGCCAACAACGGCACCTACGGCTTCTGCAGCCCGGCCGGCTACGACCCGCAGACCCCGCGCAATCCGCTGGCCAACGAGACCGCCGCCGGTGTCGGCAGCGCCGCCAACCAGGCGCGCAGCAACGGCTGGGGCAGCTACGGCATCGATGCCACCCACTGCGGCCCCGGCCTGGACCGCCCCGCGGCGACGGCCGAGAACATCGCCGCCTACGAGACCGCGACCAACGCCTGGATCCCGCGTTACCCGCGCTATATCCGCACCGAACATGAGATCGAGCGCCTGGGCGTCACCGGCGCGCTGCAGTTCAAGGTCAGCGACGACACTCAGCTGAACCTGGACATGCTGTATTCCAAGCTCGACAAGAACGTGCGCGAAGATTCCATCGGCGCCAACCTGCACCGCACCGCGCAGTACGGCGGCAAGACCCAGATCGTGGTCCGCGAAGCACAGGCCGATGAACAGAACCGCCTGACCTACGGCGTGTTCGACAACGTGGATTTCCGCACCGAATCCACCGCGATCGAAGAGAGCACCGAGTTCAAGCAGTTCAGCCTGAACCTGGAACATCGCTTCAACGATGCGGTGCGCCTGGATGCGGTGATCGGCCACTCCGAATCCAACTACGAGCGGCCGGTCTTCTCGATGGTCAGCTTCGACAACAGCAACCTGGATGGCTTCGTGCTGGACATGCGCAACGGCAAGGTGCCGGCGATGTCCTTCCCGTTCGATCTCAACGCGGTGGATAACTGGAAGTGGCTGGGCTACGGCAGCACGCCGGTCAATGCCAACGGCACGGCGCGCGGCGGCAACATCAGCGAAGTGCGTTTGAACCCGCAGTACGTCGACAACGCCTTCGACACGGCCAAGGTCGACCTCACGTTCAACATCAATCCCACCTTCACCCTGCGCGGCGGTCTGGCCTACAAGGACTACGACATGAGCACGCAGGAGTACCGCAACATCAGCTACGGCCGCCTGTCGCAGGCGCTGCCGGCCGGTGTGGGCGTGGGTGACCTGAGCAACACGCTGAGCGGCTTCGGCAAGGGCATGGACGGCAACCTGCCCAACGCGTGGCTGGTGCCGGACTTCAACCAGATCGCCAAGCTGCTGGACATCTACTGCAACTGCAACACCGGCACGCTCGGCGGTGATTACCGCCTGGCCAGCGTCGGTCACTTCGGGGCGTCCAACAACAACTTCGACGTCAACGAGAAGAGCTACGGCAGCTACCTGCAGTTGGACTTCAACACCGACCTGCTGGGCCGCGCGTTCCGCGGCAACCTGGGCGTGCGCTACGTGCAGACCCGCATCACCGCCGATGGCTATGCGCCGTGCACGGCCACCAACGCCAATGATCTGTCCTCGGCGTGCGAGCCGTTCTTCGGCGTGGCCAGCGCCACTGCCGATCCCGGCGAGCGCCTGCAGGTCGGCACCCGGGTCGGCCACAAGTACGACGACTGGCTGCCCTCGTTGAACCTGGCCTGGGACCTGAGCGATACCTTCGTGCTGCGCTTCGGCGCGGCCAAGACCATGGCCCGCCCGACCCTGTCCAACCTGTCGCCGAGCGTCAGCGGTGGTCCCACCGCCTACTTCGATGACGACCGCAGCTACTCGATCAACCTGGGCAATCCCAAGCTCGATCCGTTCCGCTCGACCAACTACGACCTGAGCGCGGAGTGGTACTTCGACGAAGGCGCGCTGCTGTCGGCCGCGGTGTTCTACAAGGACATCGAGAGCTATGTGCAGCGCACCCGCCTGCTCACCACCTGGGCGGACATGGGCTACTCGCTGGATCTGCTGCCGACCGGCTTCAGCCCGGACACGGTGTTCAACGTGCAGAGCTACTTCAACACCCCGGGCGGCCCGCTCAAGGGCTATGAGGTGTCCTACCAGCAGCCTTTCAGCTTCCTGCCCGGCTTCTGGCGCAACTTCGGCGTGCAGCTGAACTACACGCACGTCGAATCCAAGATCAAGTACATGTTCAGCTCGGGCACCGGCAGCACGATCGTCACCACCTACACCGAGAACGACCTGCTGAATCTCTCGCCGAACTCGTACAACGCCACGCTGTACTACGACGACGGCCGCTTCAGCGCCCGCGTCTCCACCAGCTACCGCGACGCGTACATCAGCACCATCCTGTCGCAGGAGAACGTGTGGGACCTGGACGGCAACCAGTTCGCCACGGCTGATGTGCAGGGCAAGTACAGCGTGGAGAACGTGGATTTCAACATGTCCTACAAGGTCAACAAGAACCTCTCGCTGACCTTGGAAGCGATCAACCTGCTCGACACCGCCGATGAGCGCTATGTCGATTCGGCGTTGTCGCTGCCGGACCGCTACACGCATACCGGGCGGCAGTACTACCTCGGCCTGCGCTACAAGTTCTGACCGTGCTGCGCCTGCCGCCACCTGTATCGCGCCCGTCCCTGTCCTTCTCTCCGGGATGGCGGGCGCGGTGCGGGGGCGGGAGGCCACCGTGAGCCGCTGACGCCCGCTGGTGGTTCCGCTGTACTGTTTCTGCTGTCGAAAGGAAGGTCCCATGCATCGCCCTGTCGCCCCCTTGATCCGTCCCTCCCGCCTGTCCGCCAGCCTGCTGGCGCTGCTGCTCGCCGGCAGTGGTACCGCCTGGGCGCAGACCGCACCGCAGCTGCTGTTCCACGTGTCGGCCGACCAGAGTCTGCAGGCCGATACCGCTGTGGGTGACCCGGTCCCCAACTTCGTGGACAAGGTGAAGCGGGTGCCCAACGGCGCGCATGGCAGCGCGATCGAATGGGCGGATGATGGCGTGTTGTCGTGGAACGCACCGGGCAACATCCAGGCACAGCGCGGCACACTCGGCTTCTTCTGGCGCTCGCGCTATGCGGTGGGTGAAGCGCCGTTCGTGATCTTCCGGGTCGGCTATGCCGACCACAGCAGCTGGGACATGGCCTGGCTGCGCATCGACTGGAATGGCCACGGCTTCGATGCCTTCGTCACCGATGCCAACCTGGCGCGCACGCGCGTGTCGTTCAAGCTCGACCAGAACCCCTCGCCGCAACAGTGGCAGCACATCGCCTTCGGCTGGGATGAGAACCACGGCGTGCGGCTGTACGTGGATGGCAGGGAGGTCGCCCGCCAGGAGACCACCGCCGACTACGATGCCGCACTCGATCAGCTCGGCCTGGCCGCGCGCGTGATGGCCCCCTACCAGGTGCAGAGCCGCTACAACTTCCTGCGCGGCAGCGATTTCGACGAGATCCGCGTCTATGACCGCCTGCTCGACCCAGCCGGCATGGCCGCGCTGGCCCGCAATGCCGCGCCCCGCACGGCAGTGGCCGAACCGGATCCGATGCGCGCCTGGCGCCATCGCCATGGCTGGGACGCTGCGCCGCCGCCGGCGTTGACCGCGCCGACCACCACGATCCGCAAGATCGAATTCGCCGATACCAAGGACCACAAGCAGTGGATGTGGAAGGCGACCGACGGCATCGCCGAAACCACCTGGCCGGGTGTCTACAACCGTTCACGGCTGCCGGGCCGCAACGATTACTTCCAGCTGCCGGACTGGAATACCTATGTAGAGGGTGGCCAGCAGCTCGACCTGACCCTGCCGGCCGGTGAGACCGTCAACCGCATCGAAGTGCGCGGCGCCGCCTTCGGCGGGTTGAGCCACAGTGTGGACGGCCAGCCAGCGCAGGCCCTGTTCGAGCGCCCGCAGGGGGTGGTCCGCAGCGTCAACCAGATCCCTGCGCAGGCGGGCGGCGTGCTGCACTTCCGCAATACCGCGCAGGAAACCCCGATCCAGGAAATCTGGGCGTACCAGGTCAGCGATGCCGCCGAGCCGGAGGGCACGGTCAAGCAGCGCTACCTGATCGACAGCCAGGCCCTGCCGGACTACACCAACATCGCGGCGCTGCGCGAGTACATCGACGGCCGCTACCCGGCGGCCGAACGCAGCACGGTGATGGCGCTGCCCAAGGGCGCCGGCTCACGCAAGCGCACGGCCGACACGCTGCCCGCGCAGCCGATGCCGATCGTGCACGTGCTGATTCCCTCCGGCGTCAGTGATGCCCCGGCGGCGCAGCCGCTGATCCGCAGCTGGGCGCATAGCTGGGAGAACATGCATGACGGGCTGGACGGCGTCGCGATCGATCTGCCCAAACTCGATCTGCCGGCCACCCATGACGGCCTGATCCCGCTCAACATCCGCATCAAGGACCCGCTCTGGCCGGCGCGCGACATGATCGACGTGTCGGTTTCGGTCAAGCCGGGCCAGAAGCGCACCCTGTGGCTGGACCTGCGCGACCGCATCCTGACCGCCGACAGCCTATGGATCTCCGTCGCGTCGGCCGCGCCCGGCTTCAACGCCAGCGCGCTGGACGGTGCGGAAATCCGCATGGTCTACAAGGACCGCGAGGAGGCCAGGAAGGAACACATCGCCGACCGCTTCAACCAGGTGCGCGACAACTGGGGCTTCCTGGTCGAAGAGCACACCACCTCCAAGCGCCAGCGGCTGTACGCGCGCGTGTACGCCGATCTCAGCGACCTGCTGCGGGTGGACCCGGACCACGAGCTCGGCCGCCTGTACTGGAATTACATCAGCTACAACAGCCAGGGCAAACCGCCGTTCGCCCAGCCCGCGGCGCCCAACGGCGTGCCGCTGTGGGCGTTCCGGCAGACCGAAGATCTCAAGTACGTGCGTCGCTTCATCGAATGGTGGATCGATAACCGCCAGATCGCCTACGGTGATTTCGGCGGCGGCATCTCCGACGATTCCGACCTGACCCAGCAGTGGCCGGGGCTGGCCCTGATGGGCGTGCAGCCGGACAAGCTCAATGCCTCGCTGACCGCGCTGTCCGATGCGGTGTACCGCAATGGCATGTTCAGCAACGGCCTGAGCACCATCGAGACCGACGAACTGCATTCCTACGAGGAGGGCATCAACACCAACAGCGCGATGCTCTACCTCAACTGGGGCGATCCGCTCACCGTCGAGCGCCTGATGGAAACGGTGAAGGCGTTCGACGAACGCATCATCCTGCCCAACCCGCAGGGCCATCTGCTGTTCTCCAGCAACTGGTTCGGCGGCAACAAGGTCTACCGCGAACCGAACTGGCAATGGCAGAAGCCGTATTCCTTCCCGGTCCTGCACCCGGCGTTCCTGATCGGCCAGTACAACGCTGATCCGACCGGCCGCAAGCTGGTCACCGGCCTGGCCGATGGCTATCTCGCCCACGCCTACACCGACGACAAGGGCCGCTGGGCACTGCCGAACGAGATCAACTGGGCAACCGGCAAGACCCGCGGCGGTGAGCTCAACAACGGCTCGGGCAGCGGCGACATCATGCACACCTTCTGGGCGGCATGGCGCTGGACGGGCGATGATAAGTACCTCAAGGCGCTGGATTATCGCGTCGAGCGCGGTGGGCCGGGGGCGCTGTCCAACCTGGGCGAGAACTATGTCGAGGCCCTCGGCCGCGGCGCCGAATGGAACCCGCGCTTCATCAGCGATGCCGAGGGTGGCAGCACCGGCTTCGCCAGCCTGATGGCGTGGCAGGCCACCGGCGACAAGAAGTATCTGGAAGCGCTGCATGCCGACGGCATCCAGGCCAAGGCGCAGCGCGAATACATGAACACCGAAGGCCACTGGTGGTCCGACCGTGTCGAAGCGCCAAGCGAATTCCTGCAGCGTGCACGCCTGGGCGGCATCGCGCTCAAGCGCAACCAGAGCTGGCCGGGCCACACCGTGAGCTGGCGCTTCGCCCAGCCGCAGGCCGCCGAGCAGGTCGCGCTGCTGGTGCACGCGCCCTCGCCGGACCGCTTCAAGGTGATCGCCTACAACCTGGGCAAGCACGCGGTGGAGGCGGAGATGAGCACCTGGAACGTCACCGCCGGGCAATGGCGGATGACCAGCGGCGTGGACCGCAACGGCGATGACACCATCGACGGCAAGGCCACCACGCGTGATCTCACCCTGGAACGCAGTGCCTCGACCACGCTGCGGTTCGTGCCGGGCCAGAGCCAGGTGTTCGAATTTGAGCTGGTGCAGGCCGGCACGCCGGTCGAACAGCGGCCCGACCTCGGCATCGGGCGCGGCGATGTGCGCGTGGACGGGCGCCAGGTGCAGGTGACCGTGCACAGCCTGGGCCATGTCGCGACCGGTGTGGGCGTGGCAGTGCTGGAAGATGCCAGGGGCCGTGAGCTGGCCCGGGCCGAGATTCCGAGGTTGGCGGCGCCGAGCGACCTGCTGCCGAAGACCACGATTGTCAGCCTGCCGTTGCCGGCCGGGGATCGCGGTGGCCTGCGCGTACGGGTGATGCAGGCCGACGGTGCGGCCGAAGTGACCCAGCGCAACAATGGGGTGGCGCTGGACCCGTAACGCCATGCGGTGCATGGCGCTGCCGGCTCCCGGCCCCTGTCTGGCTCACAGCGTGACCTGCCCCTCGATGCAGGTCACACAGTCGCCACCGATCCACAACGCATCGCCCACCCGCTCCACCCGCAGCCGCCCGGCACGGCCGATCGCCGTGCCCTGGCTGATCACATAGCGATCCGGTGCTTCGCCGGTGGCCAGCAGCCAGCGCGCGATGCCGGCATTGAGGCTGCCCGTGGCCGGGTCTTCCGGCGCGCCGTCGCCGGCAATGAAGGCGCGGCTCTCGTACTGGGCCTCCTCGCCATCACTGGGCAGCCAAGGCCCGAACACACCCACCTTCACGCCCTCCAGCTGCGCATAGTCCGGCTGGACCGCAAGTACGGCCGCACGATCACGCAGGCGCAGTGCCAGCCAGCCGGTACCGTTGTCTGCCCAGCGCGCGTCCATGACGTCCTCCGCGGCTACGCCGAGACCGCGGCGCACCTGTTCGCGCAGTGCCGGTGCCAAGGGCTCGCCGCGCAGCAGCGGCGGCGCCAGGAATGCCAGGCCGGACGCGCTGCGCCGTATCCGCACCAGGCCGATCCCGCACTCCTGCACGATCTCCTCGCCCTTCGGCACGCCGCCATGCGCCAGCCACGCATGGCAGCTGCCCAGGGTGGGATGCCCGGCGAACGGCAGCTCTTCCAGCGTGGTGAAGATGCGCACGCGATAATCCGCCTGCGGATCGGTCGGCGGCAGCAGGAAGGTGGTCTCGCTCAGGTTGGTCCAGCGGGCGAACGCGGTCATGCGAGCGTCGTCCACGCCTTCTGCATCGAGCACCACGGCCAGCGGATTGCCGCGCAGCGGATCCTGGCTGAAGACATTGACCTGTTGGAACGGCAGCGTAGGCATGGCGGAATGTCGGGAAACGGGTGGAGTGCGCATGATGCGCGGCACCGCGGCGTCGGGTCGAGCGCTGCGCCCGGTCGCACCCTAGGCTGCGTCGGTTTCCATCACCTGCACGCGGCGCTGGTACCAGTCATCGGCCTCGGGTTCGAAGACGGCGCTGCGGGTCATCTCGCCCTGGTACACGTGTACCGAGATCGCCAGGTCGTCATCGCTGGTGTTGCGGATGGTGTGGTACTCGTGCGGCGGGATCAGGCTGCCGGCACTGCCGCAGTCGCCCAGCACGGGCGGCTCCGGGCGGAAACGGAAGCGTTCGCCGTCGCGCTCCAGCAACTGGTACTGGGTGATCGCCAGCTGGCCCAGCCAGACCCCCTCCACGCACCACAGCCCGCTGTGGTCGTGCAGCGGCGTGCCCTGCCCGGGACCCCAGCTCATGGCGACGATGCTGTAGCCGTGCTCCGGGCTGCGATACAGCTCGCGGCGGGCATAGTGATCCTCGATCGGGTGGTGCACGCAGGCCGGCAGCTGGATGCGGCTGTCGGCGATCGCCTCGCGCAACGCCGCGCGCAGCGTGGCGGCGATCTGGTGCGCGTGCTCGTGCTGGACGGCATGGTCGACGGCGGCGATCAATCGATCACGGCCATGGAACGGAGGAAACGGGTTGCATTGGTCTTGCATGCCCCGAGTCTAGGCGATCCCGGTGAACAGCGTGTTTGACCTGAATCACATCCAATCGACCCACAATCCCCGACGTAGCAATCTATTCGAAAGAATTCGAAGGGTCCGCCTATCGATCAGGGAATCAGCAACGGTCGCAACGACGGGACCTGCCGGGCCAGTTCCTCGGTGACCAGCGTGGCGAACAGCGCCGCGCCATCCGGGCCCAGGTGGGTGTAATCGAACGCGACCTTGGCCTGCCCCATGGGCTCGGTGACGGCGTTGTTCTGCGCGGCCGGTGCGCCAGCCACGGGCGCTGCGCCCACAGTCGTGCCGTCCAGCGCTGCGCTGACCTGGGCGGGCGTGGCGGCCGCCTGCGCCAGCGGCATGGCCGCGACCGGCCCCAGCGCCTGTACCACCGCGCGGCTGCGCGCGTGCAGGTCCACCAGGGGCACCTCCAGCTCGCGCGCCACGGCGCGGACCGCCTCGGCCCAGGGGGCCAGGTCATCGATCAGCACGCCATCGGCGAACTGGCGTCGGGTCAACGGGGTCAGCAGCACCGGCTGCGCACCGGCGGCACGGATCTCACGCACATAGCGGCGCAGGTTGTCCGGGAACTCGCGCTGCAGATCGGTGGAGCGGCCCGGCTTGCCGGGCTGGTCGTTGTGGCCGAACTGGACCAGTACCCATGTGGTGGCATAGCCGGGCGTGCGCATCTCCGCCTCGGCCAGCGCCCACGAGCCCTCGGCGCGGTAGTTGTAGGTACTGCGGCCGCCACGGGCCAGGTTGGTGCAGGTCAGGAACGAGGTCACGTGCCGCGCGCAGAAGGCCGGGCCCCAGCCGCCCTGCACGGCCGTGGTGGAATCACCGACCAGCACGATCTTGCTGGCCCGGATCGGGGTCGGGGCCGGGCGATCCAGCACCGCCGGATCCACGGCGGCCTGCGCCGCGCTCATCAGGCCGAACAGCGCGCTGCCCAGCAGCCAGGACGTACACCGCATCAGAACGTACCTCGTTGAATGAAGGGGGCCTGCTGATAGAGGCGACGCTCGCCACCGCGCGGGTCGTCGGCCTGCTGTGGGGGGGTATCGAACAGCATCGTTTCGCGGCGGGCCAGCGAATAGGTCTGCCAGCGTGGCAGTCCGCCGTGATTTGGATCGCCATGGCGGGCGAAGGCGATCAAGGCCTCGCTCATCGTGGCCGCCACGCGGGTCGCCGCTTCGCTGTCACCGGTGCGCGAGCCGGGCCGATCGGTGGTATCGAACACCAGCGGGATATCCAGCGTGTGGAACGCGCCAAACTTGCCGCCGTCCAGCGGCGAGCCCCAATCGAGTTGATAGGCCCAGGTGGGTGCGCCCTGGCGCGCACGCGCCTCCAGTTCCTCCACCGCACCGCGCCACGAACGACCGGCGGTGGTGGCCGCGAAGAACACTTCCGAAGGCGTGTAATGCGGATACAGGCGGCGGTACTCGGCGATCACCACCGAGGGCAGCAGGTCCACGTACTGCTCTTTTTCCAGCTTGGCCGGCAGCGTCTCCCAGGTCAGTGCGAAGTTGGCCGGGTCGTTGCCGAGGAAAGCGCGGGTTTCATCGTGGGTGTTGCCGATCACCATCGGAATCCCGGCGGACTGCGCGGGCGCCTCCGGCCAGAACGGATGCACCGGCAACGAACGCCCGTCGAGCACCGGCCCGACGTAGAGACTGCTGTTCTCCACGCGCGAAGGGTCGCGCGCACGGGTGGCGGCCAGCAGCGCTTCCATCGGCATCGTGCGCAACGCGTCGGCATCGGCTGCGCCCACCGCCTGCATCGCGATCTGCGCGCGCTGGGTGGCGGCACGCGGGCCGGCCGCGGTCACCTGCTGCCCGCTCATGGTCCACGCGCGCTGGAACAGGCCGCGCGCGGCGGGCATGGCCATCAGCGTGGCGATCTTCGCGCCGCCGCCGGATTGCCCCACCACGGTGATGTTGCCCGCATCGCCGCCGAACTCGGGCGCATGCTGGCGCACCCACTGCAGCGCCTGGACCAGATCGAGCTGGCCGACGTTGCCGGAATCGGCGAAACGCGCATCGCCCAGCTGCGCCAGGTACAGATAGCCGAACACATTGAGGCGATGGTTGACCGTGACCACCACCACGTCGCCGCGCCGGCACAACGCGCTGCCGTCGTACAGCGGGTCGCTGCCCGAGCCGTTGTTGTAGGCGCCGCCGTGGATGTAGAACACGATCGGGCGCTTGCCGCCATCGCGCAGCGCCGGGGTCCACACATTGAGGTAGAGGCAGTCTTCGCTGCCCGGCCCTTCGCTGCCGCCCTGCGGCGCGGCATTGCCGTACGCCAGCGCATCACGCACGCCGCGCCAGGCCGATTCCTGCACGGCCGGCTGGAAGCGCCGGGCGGCGGTATCGGCGCCGTAGGGAAGGCCGCGGAACACGTGGATGCCCTGCTCCTGCTGCCCGCGCACGCGGCCACTGCGCACGCGCGCCAGCGGCGCGGCATCGTGGCGCGGGCCGGGCACGCCCGCGAAGGCGGGCAGCAGGGGCAGGCTGGTCGCACCGAGCATCACGGCATAGCGCGCGCTGTCGCGCAGGAAACGGCGCCGCTGCAGGTCGGCGGGGGAATCAGTCATGGCGCGCGGGCTCCGTGTGGCGCGAGGGAATCCAGCGCAGCGCCAGCTCAGGCCACTGCGCGACGGTCAAACCGGCCGGGATGCGCACGCCGAAGCCATGGCCGCCGAACGGGAACAGATGCATTTCGGTGGTGACACCGGCGCGCAGCAGCGCCTGGTAATACACCAGGCTGTTGTGCACCGAGACCACGTTGTCGTCCTGCGCATGCACCAGGAAGGTCGGCGGCGTATCGGCGCGGACCTGATCCTGCATCGAAAACTGCTGCTGCAGCGCCGCATCCGGATGCGGCCCGAGCAGACGGGTACGCGAGCCGGTATGCGCATGCGTGCCCATGTCGATCACCGGGTAGATCAGCAGCGCGACATCCGGCCGCGCGCTGAGCGCATCGATGGCATCGCGATGCGGATAGGCCGGTGCATCGAAGCCGTTGCTCAACCGCGCGGCAACGTGCCCGCCGGCCGAGAAACCCATCACCCCGATGCGCTGCGGATCAATCTGCCATCGCGCGGCATCGGCGCGGATCACCCGCATCGCACGCTGGGCATCGGCCAGTGCGGCCTGGCGATCACTGCGGCCGGCGGGCAGCCGGTAACGCAGCACGAACAGGGTCACCCCACCCTGCTCGACGAACGCCGGCACCAGCGCGGTGCCTTCCTTGTCGAGCACGATGCGCTGATAGCCGCCGCCCGGCACCACCAGCAGGGCGCTGCCATTCGGGCGCGACGGCCGGTATACGACCAGGTAGGGCGCACTGACGTTGTCGATGTAGCGGTCCGTCAGCGCCGGATCGCGGCTGCGCTCGATCACGTTGGGCACGGTGGCCGGGCCGCCTTCGCCGGGCACCTGGCCGTCCGGCCACAGCACGATGCGATCGGGGGCGCCGGCGGCCGGTTCGGTTTCCGGTACGGCACGCTCGGCCGCGTGGGCCAGGCCGCCGGCCAGCAGCAGGAGAGTCAGCATGGGCAACGCGAGGAAGCGGCGCATCCGGGTACGTCCTTGGGCATGGGAACAGGCATCGTGCCTGACCGGCAGCCGTTCTGATGCGCTGCACATTGCCAATGACACCGGTTTACCATATACAGCACATCCAACCGCTGTCGATTGGCAGTGCAACAATTTTTCCGGGAGACCCGCTTGAGCAACGACCACGGCAAACAGGACCTGCCCGACCAGGGGTTGGGCGAGATCGCCCGGCACTTCGTCAGCGCCCGCCAACACGGCCAATCCCTGCCCGATTTCCCGGGAACGATCCCGGAAGACCTGGTCACCGCCTATCAGGTACAGGACCAGGCCATCGGCCTGTGGGACGACCAGGTGGTCGGCTGGAAGGTCGGCTACATCGCCGCCGAGCGCCGCGATGCCTCGGGCGATGATCGCCTGCTGGGCCCCATCTTCTCGCGTCAGCTCTGGAATGCTACCGGTGGAACAGTCGAGATTCCGGTGTTCGTCGGCGGGTTCGGCGCGGTCGAGGCCGAGTACGTGATCCAGCTGCAGGAAGACGCCCCGGCGGACAAGCTGCACTGGACCCCCGAAGAGGCCGAGGCGCTGCCCGCCAGGCTTTTCATCGGTGTGGAAGTGGCCAGCAGCCCGCTGGCGACGATCAACAAGCTCGGCCCGCGCGTGGTGGTGTCGGACTTCGGCAACAACAACGGCCTGGTGCTCGGCACCGAGATCGCGGACTGGACGCGCCTGGATGACGCCGACCTGCGTGCGGAAACCCGCATCGAAGGCGAGGTGGTCGGCACCGGTGGCGCGACCCTGCTGCCCGGTGGCCTGCGCACCGCCTATGCGTTCGCGCTGGGGCGTTCGGCGCAGCGTGGGCGGCCGTTGAAGGCCGGCGATCTGATCGCCAGTGGCAACGCCACCGGCATCCACGACATCGCCGTGGGCCAGCAAGCATTGATCCGTTTCGTCGGCTACGGCGACATTACCTGCAAGGCCATCGCCGCCGGATAACCGCGCGGACATGGCGAGCACGCTTGGGAGGGCGCAGATGTTCACTCGCAGAAGTTTCCTGGCTACCAGTCTGGGCGCGCTTGCCGCGCCCGCGCTGACAGCCTGTTCGCGGTCATCCAACGCCGCACCGGCCGGTGCGCAGCTGTTGACCGCCACCGACGTCCACGTCGCCGATTACCCCACCGTCACCGCGGTGAAATGGATCGGGAAAACGCTGGAAGAAAAAACCGGCGGCCGGCTGCGGCTGCGCCAGTACCACTCCGGCCAGCTCGGCCGTGAGTCCGAGGCGATCGACATGGCCCGCTTCGGCGCCATCGATATCACCCGCGTCTACTCCGGCGCGCTCAACAACGCGTTTCCGCTGACCCAGGGCCTGTGCCTGCCGTATGTGTTCGAGTCGGTGGCGCACATGCGCCGCGCGCTCGATGGCGGCGTCGCCGATACGGTCCTGCAGGGCTTTGAAACGCGCGATCTGGTCGGCCTGGCCATCTACGATTCCGGTGCGCGCTGCTTCTACAACACCAAGCACCCCATCGTGGAGCCCAAGGACCTGCACGGCCTCAAGCTGCGCGTGGCCTCCTCGGACATCTTCATCCAGCTGATGCGCCTGCTCGGTGCCAACCCGACCCCGATGTCGCTGGGCGACACCTTCTCGGGCATGGAAACGCACATGATCGACGGTGCGGAAAACAACATGCGCAGCTTCCACTCCAGCCGTCATTTCGAGGCCGCGCACTACTGGTCGCAGAGCGATCACTCCTACGCACCGGACGTGCTGCTGATGTCGCGCCAGAGCTTCGATGCGCTGAGTCCGGCCGACCGCACCCTGGTGATCGAGACCGCACGTGAATCGGTGCAGGTGATGCGCGAGCAGTGGGATGCCTCGGAAAACAACGCCCGCCAGGCCGTGGCCGATTTCGGCATCAGATTCAACGAGGTCGACATGCCGGCCTTCCGCAAGGCCGCCGACCCGCTCCTGCAGCGTTACCTGCAGCAGCCGGAGCTGGCCGCCCTCACCCGTCGCATCCGCGACTTCGCCTGAGGCTCCGACGCGATGTCCGACTCGACTTCCGAAACCGTCATCACCCCCACCGCGCCGCAGCGCCTGCTCAACGTGATCGCCGATGTGGCGATCTACATTGCCGTCATCGCCCTGCTCGGCCTGGTGGTGGTGCAGGGCTGGCAGGTGTTCGCCCGCTATGTGATCAATGATTCGCCCAGCTGGACCGAGCCGGTCACGCTGCTCCTGCTGGCCACGGCGATGAGCCTGGGTGCGGCCACCGGCGTGCATACTCGCCGCCACTTCGGCTTCTTCCTGCTGGCCGCGCACATGGGCCCGGGCCTGCGCCGTGCGGTGGACGTGTTCGCCGCGCTGGTGGTGGCCGTGCTGGGCGTGGTCATCGCCTGGTGGGCGGCCGTGCTGCTGATGGACGGCCTGGATATCAAGGCCGCCGGCGCCCACCTGCCGCAGAGCATCAACTACCTGCCCCTGTCGATCGGTGGCGCCTTGATGGCGATCTTCGCCGCGAACCAGATGGCGCTGGCTGTACGGCCGGCCGATGCCGTTGCCGAGGGAGATCGCTGAGTCATGGGTATTACGATTCTTTTCACCGTGTTCGCGGTGCTGTTGCTGCTCGGTGTGCCGGTCGCGTTCGCGCTGGCCGCCGCCGCCCTGGCCACCCTGTGGTACCTGGATCTGCCGACGCTGGTGCTGGTCCAGCAGATCTCCGCCGGTACCGGCTCGGCTTCACTGATCGCCATTCCCTTGTTCATCTTCGCCGGTGAAATCATGATGCGCGGCGGCATCTCCGAGCGCCTGATCTCACTGGCATCCTCGCTGGTGGGGCGCATGCGCGGTGGCCTGGGCCAAGTGTCGATCCTGTCCTCGCTGTTCTTCGGCGGTGTGTCCGGCTCGGCCATCGCCGATGTCTCGGCGGTCGGTGGCACGATGATCCCGCAGATGGTCAAGCGGGGTTACGACCGCGACTTCGCGGTCAACGTCAGCATCACCGCCGCGCTGGTGGCGCTGCTGGTACCGCCGTCGCACAACCTGATCCTGTTCTCGGCCGCCGCCGGTGGTGGGCTGTCGATCGCCGATCTGTTCGCGGCCGGTATCGTGCCGGCGCTGCTGATGACCGTCGTCCTGATGATCACCGGCTATCTCGTGGCACGCCGCCGCGGTTACGGCGTGGAGATCTTCCCGGGCTGGCGTGCGGTGCTGCTGCGCCTGGTCTCGGCGCTGCCTGGCCTGGGCCTGGTCGCGCTGATCTTCATCGGTATCCGTGCCGGCATCTTCACTGCGGTGGAGAGCGCGGCGATCGCCGTGGTCTACGCGCTGCTGGTGACCACCGTGCTGTACCGCCAGCTGGACTGGCGCGAGTTCCTCGGCACGGTCACCCATGCCGCGCGCAGCACCGGTGTGATCCTGTTCGTGATCGCCACGGCGGCCGTGTTCGGCTGGCTGCTGGCGTATCTGGAAGTGCCGTCGGCCGCGGTCAACTTCCTGCAGTCGTTCGCGCACAGCCAGTTCATGGTGCTGTTGATGATCGTGATCATGCTGTTGCTGCTGGGCACCTTCATGGATCTGGCGCCGATGATCCTGATCTGCACGCCGATCTTCCTGCCGGTGGCCAAGGCCTACGGCATCGATCCGATCCACTTCGGCCTGGTGCTGGTGCTGACCGGTGGCCTGGGCCTGGTGACACCGCCGGTGGGCTCGGTGCTGTTCATCGGTACCGCGATCGGCAAGATCAGCGTCGGTGAGAGCATGCGCTCGATCTGGCCGTTCTGGTTCGCTGCGCTGGGCGTGCTGTTGATCGTCACCTTCTTCCCGGAAATGTCGCTGTGGCTGCCCGCCCTGCTGCGCGCGTAAGCGTGCGGCGGCTCGCGGTACTGCTGTGGATCGCCCTGCCCTGCGCCGTCATGGCGCAGGGCCAGGAGATCCCGCTGCGCGGCTTCCAGGACGGCATCAACCATTGGCAGAGCGGGCACGGCACGGACTACCCGCGCTATGCCCCCGATCAGTACCGACAGATCGCCGACACCCTGGTGGCGCTGCAACGCCATGGCGGCGGCTGGGCGGTCAACCAGGATCCGCAGCGGATCCTCGACGATGCCGCCAAGGCACAGGTGCTGGCTGACCAGGCCACGCCGGGCGGCAGCTTCGACAACCGCAACATCTACACCCAGGTCAGCTACCTGGCCGAGGCCTTCGCGCGCAGCGGCGATGCCCGCTACCGCGACGCGGCCGTGCGCGGCCTGGATTTCATCCTCGCCGAGCAGATCCCCCGCTGTGGCGGCTGGCCGCATTCGGTGCCCTCGCGCACCTCGTACCACGGGCACATCACGTTCGCTGACGACGTCACCAGCGGCGTGCTGACCACGCTCCGGCGCATCCAGCGTGAACCGGCGTTCGGCTTCATCACCGCCGATCAACGTGCCCGCGTGGACGCGGCCGTGACCGCCGGTGATGCCTGCCTGCTGCGCCTGCAGGTGCGCCAGGACGGCGTGCCGACGATCTGGGCCGGGCAGTACGACCGCACCACCCTGCTGCCCGCGCAGGGGCGGAAATTCGAACTGCCGGCGCTGGTCACCGACGAGAGTGTCGGCGTGGTCCGCTACCTGATGTCGATCCCGGATCCTTCGCCGCAGGTGGTCGCCTCGGTCAACGCCGCGATGGCGTGGTTCCAGACCCACGCGTTGACCGGGTGGCGGCTGGAGACCTTCGAAACGACGCCGGAACAGTTCGCGTTCCACCGCACCACGGTCGACCGCCGCCTGGTCGCCGATGCGGGCGCGCCGCCGCTGTGGGGGCGCTTCCACGACCTGCACGACAGTGGCGTGCTGCTGGCCAACCGCGAGGGCGAACGCGTCGCCACGTTCAACGACATCCCGCGCGAGCGCCGCACCGGCTATCACTGGTACGGCACCTGGCCGCAGGCCCTGATCACCACCGAGTACCCACGCTGGCAACAGCGTCTTGCCGGGACCGGGGCGCGCTGAGCGCAGCCGGCCCACGATACGTTCAAGGGAGAAAGACGATGCACCTGAGGAAGACCCTGGCCAGCTTCGCCACCGCCTGCCTGCTGCTGGCAGGCGCCGGCCACGCCGCCGAGCCGGCCACCAACTGGACGCGCGGGATCGAGAACCAGCGCCAGGCCGATCTGGGCAACGGCACCTTCCTCAATCCGGTGTTCGCCGGTGATCGCCCGGATCCTTCCGTGCTCAAGGATGGCGAGGATTACTACCTCACGCTGTCCTCGTTCGATGCCTACCCCGGCCTGCCGATCTGGCACTCGCGCGATCTGGTCAACTGGCAGCCGCTGGGCCACGCGATCACCAGGAACGTAGGTGCGATCTGGGCCCCGGACATCGTCAAGCACGGCAGCCGCTATTACATCTATTTCCCGGCCCGCACCGGCGAAACCCGCAGCAACTTCGTGGTCTGGGCCGACAGCATCAACGGCCCGTGGAGCGAGCCGATCGACATCGGCCTGGGCGGCTACATCGATCCCGGCCATGCGGTGGGCGAAGACGGCAAGCGCTATCTGTTCCTCAGCGGTGGCGACTACGTGCAGCTGGCCGATGACGGCCTGAGCGTGGTCGGCACGCCCAAGCACGTCTACGACGGCTGGAAATACCCGGAAAGCTGGGACGTGGAGGCCTATGCGCAGGAAGGCCCGAAGATCAATTTCCGCGATGGTTGGTACTACATGACCACTGCTGTGGGCGGCACCGCCGGCCCGCCGACCGGGCACATGGTGATCACCGCGCGCTCGCGCTCGATCCACGGCCCGTGGGTGAATGCGCCGAACAACCCGATCATGCGCACCCGGTCGGCCGCCGAGCCGTGGTGGTCGCGCGGGCACGCCACGGTGATCGAAGGCACCGACGGGCGCTGGTGGATGATGTATCACGGCTACGAGAACGGGTACTGGACGCTGGGCCGCCAGGCGCTGCTGGAGCCGATCGAATGGACCGCCGATGGCTGGTTCGTGGCCAAGGGCGGTGACCTCGGCCAGCCGCTCGCCAAACCGTCGGGCACCTCGGTCGGCCAGCACGGCATGGGCTTGTCCGACGATTTCCGCGGCAGCACGCTCGGTGCGCAGTGGTCGTTCTTCAACCCGGCCCAGGACGAGTACAAGCGTTTGGCCTTCACCGGCAAGGGCATGGTGCTGCAGGGCAAGGGCAGCACCCCGCGCGACAGCTCGCCGCTGACCGCCATCGCCGGCGACAAGGCCTACCAGTTCGAGGTCGAGATGGAGATCGCCCCGGGCGCGGTGGGCGGTGCCCTGCTCTACTACAGCGACCGCCTGTATGTGGGCGTGGGCAGCAACGGCGAGAAGTTCATCATGCACCGCTACGGCGAGGAGCGCCCCACCCGGCTGACCCCGAGCGCCACCGGCGGCACGCTGTGGCTGCGGGTGACCAACAACCGCCATATCGTCACCATCCACTCCAGCACGGATGGTAAAACCTGGCAGAAGTACCCGGTTCAGATGGAAGTCTCCGGCTACCATCACAATGTGGCAGGCAAGTTCCTGGCCCTGAAGCCGGCGATCTATGCTGCTGGCGACGGCAAGGTCCAGTTCCGGAATTTCCGCTACCGCGCCCTCGATTGAGCTCCCCGCTAGAATCCCTTGACTCATCCCCGGTTTGAACGACATGTCATTGCGCAGCAAAACCGATCCGTCGCCGCACGGATTGACCAAAGGCAAGGCCGCCACGATCAACGACATCGCGCGTCTGTCCGGGGTATCGAAGAAGACCGTTTCGCGCATCATCAACAACTCACCGCTGGTGCGTAAGGACACCCGCGAGAAGGTTGAAGCACTGATGCGCGAGGTCGGTTACACGCCCGATCCGCTGGCCCGCGGGCTGGCCTTCCGGCGCTCGTTCCTGATCGGCATGGTGTACGACAACCCGACCGCCCAGTACATCGTGGACATGCAGTACGGCGCGCTGGATGCGCTGCGCGGCTCCAGCTTCGAGCTGGTCGTGCACCCCTGCGATTCGCGCAGCCCCGGCTACATCGACGGTGTGCGCCGCTTCGTGCAGCAGCAGAAGCTGCACGGCGTGATCCTGGTGCCACGTGCCTCCGAAGACCAGGCGCTGGTGGACATGCTCGATGAAATCGGCTGCCGCTTCACCCGGATCGCCTCGCTGCCGCTGGACGATACCTCGCAGATGGTGGTCACCCACGACCGCGACGGTGCCGCCGAAGCGGCCGATTACCTGCTCTCGCTGGGCCACCGCGACATCGCCCTGGTGACCGGCCCGAGTGCCTACCGCTCTGCGCACGAACGCACCGCCGGCTTCATCGATGCCCTCGCCAAGCGCGGCATCGAGCTTCCCCCGGCACGCATCGTGGAGGCCGGTTACACCTTCGAATCCGGTGTGGCCGCGGCCGAGAAGCTGCTGCTGGGCAAGCAGCGCCCGACCGCCATCTTCACCGGCAACGATGAAATGGCCGCCGGTATCTACAAGGTCGCGCTGCGCGCGGGTATCAACATCCCGCGCCAGCTCTCGATCATCGGCTACGACGACAGCCCGCTGGCCTCGCGCCTGTGGCCGTCGCTGACCTCGGTGCGCCGGCATACCCGCGACACCGGCCGCACAGCGGCCGCGATGCTGATCCAGCCCGACGGCCAAGCCGTGATGCAGCACGCCAGCGTCCGCCCGCACCTGATCGTGCGCGACTCCTGCCAGCCCCCCGAGGATTGACGCCCAAGGCGTCAACCCTCGGTAGGTTACGACCGTTGGTCGTGACGCTTCTTCTGTCGTCCCCCCTGTTCTGTCGTGTCGCCTTCTGTCCCGACCCCGTCCGCGGGCCACCCGGCCTATCGTGCGCTGCAAAATGACACCGGTTTACCAACTGGCTACAATCACCTGGAATCGTGCCGGGGCCGACGCATCGCCCCACCCCTGCTCTGGAGACGCCATGTACTGCAAGACCCATTACGCCACCCATCCCGACGCCATCAAGGGCGCCAGCAATGACGACCTGCGCGATCTGTACCTGCTCGACGGTCTGTTCAACGCCGATGCGGTGACCCTGAAGTACACCCACTACGAGCGCTTCGTCCTCGGCGGTGCGGCCCCGGTCAACGGCCCGGTCTCGCTGCCCAAGCAGACCGAACCGGCCTCGGCCGCCGGCCATGCCTTCCTGGAGCGCCGCGAGCTGGGCGTGATCAACGTCGGCGCCGGCAGCGGCACCGTCACTGTCGATGGCACCGTGTTCAAGCTCGGGC
Source organism: Stenotrophomonas sp. IS26 (assembly GCF_054188265.1). NCBI lineage: Bacteria > Pseudomonadati > Pseudomonadota > Gammaproteobacteria > Lysobacterales > Lysobacteraceae > Stenotrophomonas > Stenotrophomonas sp. IS26. Next base: position 17,713 of record NZ_JBSZJV010000012.1, on the reverse strand, counting down.
CGAAGGATGGCCTGTACGTGGCCATGGGCAGCACCGAGGTGGTGTTCGCGTCCGATGACGCCGCCACTCCGGCCCAGTTCTACCTGGCCTCGACCCCGGCGCATGCGCGCTTCGAGACCAAGGCGCTGTCGATCAAGGATGCCGTGGCCCTGGACCGTGGCGCGCTGGAAACCAGCAACGAGCGCACCATCTACCAGTACATCGTGCCGGCCACCTGCCAGTCCTCGCAGCTGCTGCTGGGCCTGACCGTGCTCAAGCCGGGCAGCGTCTGGAACACCATGCCGCCGCACCTTCACGACCGCCGCAGCGAGGTCTATTTCTACTTCGATCTGGGCCAGAACGACCGCGTGTACCACTTCATGGGCGAGCCGGACGCGCAGCGCCACATCGTCATCCAGAACAACGAAGCCGTCGTGTCGCCGCCGTGGTCGATCCACATGGGCGCCGGCACCAGCAACTACGCCTTCATCTGGGCGATGGGCGGTGAGAACCTGGATTACACCGACATGCACGTGCTGGACATCTGCCAGCTCAAGTGACCCCGACGCGCCGCCGGCATCGCGCCGGCGGCGTCTGTTACGCATTGGACAAGGACTACATACGCAATGGCTAATCCGTTCAGTCTGGAAGGCAAGGTCGCCCTCGTCACCGGTGGCAACACCGGCCTGGGCCAGGGCATCGCGGTCGCATTGGCGCAGGCCGGTGCCGACGTCGCCGTGGCCGGCATCGCGCCGCCCACCGAGACCATCGCCAAGATCACCGCGCTGGGCCGCCGCTGCCTGGCGATCGAAGCGAACCTGATCAGCATCGAGCCGGTCGAGCGCGTCATCCGCGAAACCATCGAAGGCCTGGGCGGCCTGGATATCCTGGTCAACAACGCCGGCCTGATCCGCCGCGCCGATGCGGTGGAGTTCAGCGAGCAGGACTGGGACGACGTGATGAACGTCAACATCAAGTCCGCGTTCTTCATCTCGCAGGCCGCCGGCAAGCATTTCATCGCACAGGGCCGCGGCAAGATCATCAACATCGCCTCGATGCTGTCCTTCCAGGGCGGTATCCGCGTGCCGTCGTACACGGCCAGCAAGAGCGGCATCGCCGGCATCACCCGTCTGCTCGCCAACGAATGGGCCAGCAAGGGCATCAACGTCAACGCGATCGCCCCGGGCTACATGGCGACCGACAACACCGCCGCGCTGCGCGCCGACGAGGACCGCAACAAGTCCATCCTCGATCGCATCCCGGCCGCACGCTGGGGCACCCCGGAAGACCTCGGCGGTACCGCCGTGTTCCTGGCCTCCAGCGCCTCGGACTACGTCAACGGCGCGGTGCTGCCGGTCGACGGTGGTTGGCTCGCCCGGTAACACCCTCGCGACGCGCTGGCGCGCCCACGATCTGCGCTGCAGATCGTGGGCTCCGGTAGTGCCGGCCATTGGCCGGCAGCTCTTCACCCAGGAGCATGACCATGCTGCGTTTGCTGTTGTCCCTGTCGCTGCTTCTCGCGGCCCCCAGCGTGCTGTGTGCCCCACACCGCATCTTCATTGCCGGGGATTCCACCGCCGCCGAGTACGGCCCGGAGCGCGCGCCACAGGCCGGCTGGGGCCAGGCCTTGCAGAGCTATCTAGATCCCGCCGTGTGGGAGGTCCGTAACCACGCCAAGGGCGGCCGCAGCACCCGCAGCTTCATCGACGAGAAACGCCTGGATGCGATCTCCGCCGAGCTTCAGCGCGGTGACGTGCTGCTGATCCAGTTCGGCCACAACGACGCCAAGTTCGAAGACCCCACGCGCTACACCGATCCTGCCACCGCGTACCCGCAGTTCCTGATGCGCTACGTGCAGCTGGCCCGCGACAAGGGCGCCACGCCGGTGCTGATCACCCCGGTGGCGCGGCTGCTGTATGACTTCGGTTCGCTGCTGGACACGCACGGTGTGTATACCCAGGCGGTGAAGGCGCTGGCCACCCGCGAGCAGGTCGCGCTGATCGATCTCAACGACAGTTCCACGCGCTGGATCCGCGGGCTGGGCGAGCAGGGTGCCAAGCCGTACTTCCTGTTCGTGCCCGAGCAGAACAAGGCCGATGGCACGCACTTCAGTGTGGCAGGGGCGACCGCAGTGGCGTGTCTGGTGATGCGCGACTGGGTGGCGTTGCAGCCCGGACTCACGTCGGCGCTGAAGCGCGATATCGACTGCGAGGTGCGCAGTGCGGGGCAGGGCGGTGAGGCCGCCAGGCCCTCGCGCGTGGTCCACGAGCGTGACATCGCGGTGACCCAGCCCGGCCCGCATGGTGGAGCGGGGCCGACCACGGCGTATCCGTTTTTCGCCGAAGACACCGACCTCCCGTTCGTGCTTCGCAAGCGCGTGCTGCACAAGGGGGCCGGCATCGGCCTGCATCCCCAGCACAAGGACGAGATTTACTACATCGTCAGCGGGCAGGGCAGCTACGTGCTGGATGGGACGCAGTACGACGTGGCGGCGGGGGATGCGCTGCTGACGCGAACGGGCAGTTCGCATGCGCTGCAGCAGGTGGGGGAGATGGATCTGGTCGTGCTGCTGGCGTATCCGCGATGAAAAGCAGCAGCGCATGACCCGGCTCCACCCATTGCCAACCTTCAAAAGCTCCCGAGGCTTTTGAAGGTTAGGTGTCTAAACTTCAACCGCCCCGGTGAATTGCGTCACGACGTTACACGTCGCCGCCGTCTTCCCAGCCTTCGCCCGTGCCCTTCTGGAACACGCGGTCACCGTCCTGCACCTCACCGGCCGGCAGATGCTCCCTGGCCTCCAGCGCGGCATAGATCGGGGTGAAGTCCGGTGCGGTCGCGGCCATCAACTGCTCGAAGCTGTCGATGACGAAGTAGGTTTTCTGGAAGGTGTCGATGCGGTAGCGGGTGCGCATGATCCGCTCCAGATCGAAGCCGATCCGGTTCGGCGCCGCCGACTCCAGCGAGTACAGCGACTCGCCCTTGGACGACACGATGCCGGCACCGTAGATGCGCAGGCCTTCGTCGGTGTTGATCAGGCCGAACTCCACCGTGTACCAGTACAGGCGGGTCAGGTGCTGCAGCGCCTCCGGGCCGATCGCATGCGCCTTGACGCCACCGCGGCCGTAAGCGGCCATGTAGTCGGCGAACACCGGGTTCATCAGCAACGGCACGTGTCCGAACAGGTCATGGAACATGTCCGGCTCGGCGATGTAGTCGATCTGGTCCGGGCGACGGATCCACCACGTCACCGGGAAGCGGCGGTTGGCCAGGTGATCGAAGAAATCAAGCTCGGGCAGCAGCCCTTCCACCCCGACCAGGGTCCAGCCGGTGGCGGCGCCCAGCACCTCGTTGAGCTGGTCGAAGCGCGGGATCATGTGCGCGCTCATGCCCATCTCGTCCTGCGCGTGCAGGAACTCCTTGCTGGCGCGGCCTTCCAGCAGCGCACGCTGGCGCTGGTACAGCGTGCTCCAGGTGGCGTGGTCGTCGGCGGTGTAGCTGTCCCAGGGCTGTTCCACGATGGCGGTGGTATAGACCGGCACGTAACCCTTGTCGGTCTGCTGGTGTTCGACGCGGCGGGGGGCGGTGGCGGTTTCCATCGTGGTGGTCTCCTGGGAAGTCATCTGTCGATGCTAGGGCAGGGTGCGCGCAAGAGGTTTGCAAAGTTGCGCGAATATGGGCTTCTGGCGCAAGATCATTGCGTCCACCTCATGTTGCGGGGCAGCAATGGCCGGAGATACCCAGTTCGACCGCACGGATCTGCGCTTGCTGGCGGAAATCCAGCAACACGGCCGCGCGACCAATGCCGAGCTGGCCGCACGGGTGAATCTGTCCCCGTCGGCCTGCCTGCGGCGCGTCCAGCGGCTGGAAAGCGAGGGCGTGATCGCCGGGTATGGCGCCCGCCTGGAGCCGCGCCAGATCGGCCTGGGCCTGCAGGCCTTCGTCCGGGTGCAGCTGGAGAAGCACGACCAGCACGCCATCGGCGTGTTCGCCGACAGCGTGCTGATATGGGATGAGGTGGTGGCCTGCCATGCGCTCACCGGCGACATGGATTACCTGCTGCACATCTACGTGCGCGACCTGGAGCACTTCTCCAGCTTCCTGCTCGACAAGCTGCTCAATGCCGCCGGCGTGGCCGACGTCAATTCCAGCTTCGTGCTGCGCACGGTGAAGGACTTCCGCGCGCTGCCGCTGTCGCAGCTGGAGTAAGGCCGCCGGGCAGCGCCCGGCACTACCGGGTTACACGCACTTTTCCTTGCGCCCCATCAGCTTGCCCACGCGCGAAGGCTCATCGCACTTGGGCGCGGCCGGCGGCGGGGCCAGCGCGGCGGCACGCGCCTTCTGCAGCTGCTGCACCTTGGCACGGATCTGCGGCATCGCCGCCATCGCGGCCTTCTCGCCTTCCAGGATCGCGTTGTTGCGCTGGCCGAAATCGGCGGCGCCGATGTCCAGCACCTTCGGCCGGATGATCACGTCCGCGCGCGCCAGTTCCTGCTCGCCCAGGCGCTGGCCCATGATCGAGATCGACTGGTTGACGATGCCGAGCATGCCGGTCGGCGCCTTGCCGCTGGCCTTGCTGGAGATGTCCACGGCGATCACGATGTCCGCGCCGAGCTGGCGCGCCGCATCCACCGGCACCGGGCTGACCACGCCGCCGTCGATGTAGTTGTACTTGCCGATCTTCACCGGTTCGAACACGCCGGGGATGCTGCTGGAGGCGCGCACCGCCTGGCCGACGTTGCCGCGCACGAACACGGTGCGCTCGCCGGTTTCCAGCTGGGTGGCAACCGCAGCGAAGGGCTTGCTCAGCTTCTCGGCCGGGCGGTTGTCGACCTGTGTGTTGACGTAATCCTGCAGCTTCTGGCCCTGGACCAGACCGCCGGAGAACAGCCGCACGTCGCGGATGCTGGCTTCATCCAGGGCGACCGCCTTGGACTGCATCTGGAACGCGTCCATGCCGCTGGCATACAGCGCGCCGACCACACTGCCGGCACTGGTGCCGGACACCACCACCGGCTCGAAGCCGTTGGCCTCCAGCATCTTGATCACCCCGATGTGCGCGAAGCCCTTGGCCGCGCCGCCGCCGAGCGCGATGCCGATCTTGACCGGCTTGGCCGGAGTCACCGGGATCGCCGCCGGCGGCGGGGTCGGGCGCACGGGATCACCGCCGCAGCCGGCCAGCAGGCCGAGCAGGGCAACGGACAGCGTCAGGCGGGTACGGCGCAGTGAAGTCATCGGCGTGGCAACTGAATGGGCATCGAGGGCCGCCAGCATACCGAAGCGGTGGCGAGCCCGGCAGGACGGCGGGGCAGGGCATTCAGGCCATGACCGGGGATGCCGGGCCGCGACCGCCGTCACAACGCGCGCTCCCGGAAGGGGGTAATGAATAGCGGTTGTTTGCGGCTCTGTTGCTGTACTGCAACAATTGTCTGGTAGCGCCGGTCCACCACCCCTCCCAACACAGCCTAAACGCCATGTTCCCGAACCGCACTGCCCACGGCCGTTTCCCGTCCGTGCACCCGCTCGTTGTCGCCCTCGCCGCCCTGCTGCCATTGACGGCCGCAGCCCAGGACGCTCCCGCCACCAAGGATCCGGTCGCCCTCGATACGCTGCAGGTCACGGCGCAACGCCGCGTCGAAAACGCCAAGGACGTGCCGGTCTCGATCTCGGCCATCCAGGGTGAAAAGCTCGACGTACTCGGTTCGGCTGGCGATGACATCCGCTTCCTGTCGGCGCGTGTGCCGAGCCTGAACATTGAATCGTCCTACGGTCGTGCCTTCCCGCGTTTCTACATCCGCGGCCTGGGCAACACCGATTTCGACCTCAATGCCTCGCAGCCGGTGTCGCTGGTGTATGACGATGTGGTGCAGGAAAGCCCGCTGCTGAAGGGCTTCCCGCTGTTCGACCTGGCCGGTGTGGAAGTGCTGCGCGGCCCGCAGGGCACGCTGTTCGGCCGCAATACCCCGGCCGGCGTGGTGAAGTTCGATTCGGCGCGTCCCTCGCAGGATGCCGACGGGTACATCAAGGTCGCCTACGGCAGCTACAACACCTGGAACACGCAGGGCGCCTACGGCGGCCCGCTGACCGACCGCTGGTCGGCGCGCGTGTCCGCGCTGTACCAGCGCCGCGACGACTGGGTCACCAACACCCGCCAGGGCGCCCCGGCGCAGGGCTTCGAGGGCTATGACGAAGCCGCCGCCCGCGTGCAGTTCCTGTACGAAGGCGACGACGTCGAAGCGCTGTTCAACCTGCACAAGCGCAAGCTCAACGGCACCGCGCGCCTGTTCCGCGCCAACATCCTCAAGCCGGGCACCAACCAGCTGGTCGAAAACTTCGACCGCGATGAAGTCTCCACCGATGGCCAGAACTTCTCCGACCTGGAAACCTGGGGCGGCAGCGCGCGGCTGAAGTGGGATCTGGGCCGCGTCACCCTGCACTCGATCACCGGGTACGAGACCGCTGAATCGCTGAACCGTGGCGACATCGACGGCGGCTACGGTGCCAGCTTCCTGGGCGCCGGCAACTACGGCCCGGGCAACATCCCGTTCGCGTCCGAATCGGCCGATGGCCTGCCGCACCACCGCCAGTGGACCCAGGAATTCCGCGTGGAATCCAACGAGTGGGGCCGCTTCGACTGGCAGGCCGGCGTGTTCTACTTCGATGAAGACGTCACCATCGACAACTTCAACTACGACTCGCTGACCCCCGGCAACCCGCAGACCGGCCACGTCGTGCAGAACCAGCGCAACAAGGCGTGGGCCGCGTTCGCCTCCGGCGATTTTGACGTGACCGAGCGCTTCAAGCTGCGCGGTGGCGTGCGTTACACGCAGGACAAGAAGGACTTCAGCGCCAGCGTGCTGCAGGCCGTGCCGTTCGGTACCCCGGTCAGTGGCCCGTACATCGCCAGGACCGACGTCAACGACGTCAGCTGGGACCTGAGCGGCGTCTATCAGATCACCGACAACCTCAACGCGTACGCCCGCGTGGCCAAGGGCTTCCGCGCCCCGTCGATCCAGGGCCGCCTGGCATTCTCGCCCGGCCTGTCGCAGGCCAACTCGGAGAAGGTCATCTCGTACGAGGCCGGCATCAAGGCCGACCTGTTCGACCGCCGCGCCCGCCTGGGCTTCAACGTGTTCCGCTACAACGTCGACGGCCAGCAGCTGATCGCCGTGGGTGGCACCAACAACACCGCGACCCTGCTCAACGCCGACAAGACCCTCGGCCAGGGCGCGGAGCTGGACTTCGAGGCCTACCTGACCGACCACGTCCTGCTGACCCTGGGCAGCAGCTACAACGACACCGAGATCAAGGACAAGGATCTGGCGGTGGCGATCTGTGGCGGCGGCTGCACCATCACTGACCCGACCACGGTCATCGATGGCGGTACCTACGCGCTGGTCAACGGCAACCCGCTGCCGCAGGCGCCGAAGTGGATCCACAACCTGACCTTGCGCGCCGGCTTCCCGGTCAACGATGCCAGCGAGTTCTACGTCTACACCGACTGGGCGTACCGCAGCCCGGTGAATTTCTTCCTGTACGAGTCGCCGGAGTTCCGCAGCCGCTCCTCGCTGGAAGGGGGCCTGCGCCTGGGCTACAACTGGGATTACGGCCAGTACGACGTGGCCGCGTACGGCCGCAACCTGACCGACCAGGTCCGTGTGGTCGGCGCGATCGACTTCAACAACCTGACCGGCTTCCTCAACGAGCCGCGCACGTTCGGTCTGGAGTTCACCGCTAAGTTCTGATGCACGTCATGCGGTAGGTGCCCAGCGTAGGTGGGCATCTTGAAAAACGAAAACGGCGCGGAGAGATCCGCGCCGTTTTCTGTTCTGAGCTGATGTTGTTGAACGCGGATGGGTAGTGCCGGCCGCTGGCCGGCTCTGCATCGTCCTGATCGAGATCGCGGAGAGCCGGCCAGCGGCCGGCACTACCCACAATGCCATCGACAGGTGGCGCCGCCTTACAACGCGCTCGCCGGGCGCACCTTCAGCACCGCTTCTTCAGCCGCACAATCCCGCGCGGAATGCTGCCCCGACTTGCGTGCCGCGGCGATCTCCCTGCGGGCGGTCAGCAGGTCGCTGTTGAACGCGGCATTGTCATGCAGGCGTGCCACGGCGGCGGCGCCCATGAAACGGCCTTCCAGGATGTCGCTCTGCCAATGCACGTTGCAGACCAGGCGGCTCTCGCCGTAGTTGCGGCCGCGTGCCTGGATCGCATCGGCGCGGTCCGGGGCGATCTCCGAGAGGATCAGGGCCCAGGCCCAACCGATCGAGGTGTGGCCGGACGGATATGAGCCGTTGCCGCGCAGGTCCTGCTCGTCTTCGGGCGAGCAGGTGGGCTCACCATTGACCATGAACGGCCGCGCGCGCTGGTAGTGCTTCTTCGCCGTGCGGGTAGCCGCGCTGGCATCGATCCGGCTGCGTTCCAGCAGGCGGTACAGGGCCGGCGTCTTCACCGCATCCACGTCGACATCGATCGCGCAGGAGAACTGGTTGGCGCCGGCCGGGAAGGCGAGTTCGGCGTCGCGGTGTGCCTGTTCGAAGCGCGGGCTGCCGCGCAGGGCACGGGCTTCACGGCTGACCTGTTCGTCCAGTGCGAAGCCGGCCGAACCGGCGGCCGGCGGTGCCGGTACCAGTGCCAGGCTGTCCGGCACGGCCGTGCTCTGCAGGTAGCCGACGGCCTTGGTGGTGACCGAGGCTTCCACCGGCGTGGTGCGCGGTGCGGCCGTTGACGCGCAGCCGGCCAGGGCGGCGAGCAGGGCGGTCACCAGCATCGGGCGGACGGCAGCGGAGCGCAGGGACGAGGACATCGGCAGGTCTCGAAAAGGGGGGGAGCCGCATGATCGCAGCTTCCTATGGCGACGACAGCGGCGGTTGGTGATCCGGCCAGATCCGGCATGGCCGTGCCCCGGATGACGGAAACCCGCGACTGGTTCACGGATTTCATGGGTCGCACGACATAGCGTCATCGAAGGCGCCATCGTTCGTCATATCTCCATGGATACATGCACCCATGGCAACGCGGCAGCGCCGGTCATCAGGGGGATTACCTGCAAGGAGACAGCGGATGCGAAGCAGCGCGGGAAGGTGGGGGGGCGGTCTCGCCCTGGGTCTGATGCTGGCGTGCGGCACGGTGCACGCGGCCGATGTAGTGGGGGTCGCGTTCGTGCATGGCACCGGCAAACAGACCGATGCGCGCGTGGACTACTGGCAGCCGGGCATCATCGATACGGTGCGCCTCGGACTGCCCAACAGCAGCAACTACACCGTCATCAACTGCGATTTCGAGCAGTACATGTGGACGCCCGAGGCGGCCGGCTGCCTGGCGGGACAGCTGACCAGCTTCATCAACACCCGTGGCATCACCAAACTGGTGGTGATCACCCATTCCAACGGTGGCAACGTGGTGCGCTGGATCCTGTCCAACCCCACCTATGACAGCCGGTATCCGAAGATCATCCAGACGATCAGCAAGGTCACCGCCCTTGCGCCGTCCTCGGCCGGTACGCCGCTGGCCGATGCGGTGCTCAATGGCAACATGTTCGAAACCTCGGTGGGCTGGCTGCTGGGCTACAAGAGCGATGCCGTGCGCCAGCAGCAGGTGGGCCACATGGCCACCTACAACGCGCAGAACCTGTATGGCACGGCCGGCCGGCCTGCATTGCCCAGGCCGTTCCGCGCAGTGGTCGGCTCGGATGTGGAATCGGCGGTGTGGGACAGCAACAGTTACTGCGGTGGCTATGCGCAGAACGTGGGCCTGGAGTTCACCCAGAACTGGTTGAGCAGCTGCTCGGATGGCTTCCTGGAGTGCAGCAGCCAGAAGGCGGCCGGCACCACCTGGTTCACCGACACGCAGCGCACCAAAGGCGCCGAGCCACTCAGCCACAACCAGAGCCGGCGCGAGTGCTTCGGCCTGGGCACGATCCTGCGCAACGACCTGACCCTGTGAGGAGCCCCCCGATGATGCGACAGACGACGATCGCGGTGGCCCTGTTCGCCGCGCTGGCAGCCGTGCCACTGCAGGCGGCACAGCCGCTGCTGGCCGCCCGCGCCAGTGACCAGGTGCCACGTGCGGTAGAGCGTGCGCCCTTGCCGGCCGGACCGGTGGAGCAGGCACCGCTGAGCTTTGCCTGGGCGCTGGATCCAGGCCAGGTACTGACCCCCGCACCGACCTTCATGGCCAGCAGCCGCAGCTACTGGGAGATGGTGGATGCACCGGCGCTGCAACGGGGCCTGGCGTTGCCGCTGACCGCGCCCGATGCGGTGATCCAGGTCAGCCCCGTGCAGGGCGCCCGTGCGCTGGATACCACCCAATGGCAGGTGCGTGATCCTTCCGGTGCGCTGGCGGTGGACAAGGTGGTCGATGACCAGCAACTGCGTGCGGCGGGGATGTCGGTCGGCCCGGGCACGGCCATGGTCCGCACGGGCGCCACCTCCGCGGCAGGCAGCTACCGGCTGCAGAGCACGCAGGCCCAAGGCCGCTACGTGGTGCAGGTACTCGAACCCAACAGCCCGATCGCGCTGCAGCTGCAGGCGAGCAGCGACCGCGTGCTGGCCGGTGGCACGCTGGCGCTGAGCGCGCGGCTGGTCAACGACGGTGGCTTGGCAGCGGCGCAGGCCGCCCGTGCGCGGCCGCGGCCGCTGCCGGCCGTAGGCGAGGCCCTGCTGGTGGCGCCCGATGGCCGCAGCTGGCCGGTTCCGCTGGTCGCCGCCAGACACGGTCTGCGTGCACAGGTGACGGTGCCGCAGGACATCGGCACGGCGCAGGGGTTGTGGGAACTGCAGGCGTTTGTCAGTGCCGACGGCGTGCAGCGCGATGCCAAGGTGGCGTTCGCGGTGGCGCAGGCGACGGCGCGCTTCCAGGGCCAGGTCGAGGCGGATGCCAGCCGCCGCGAGGTGCGCCTGCCGCTGCAGATCGGTGCGCCGGGCCGCTATGAGGCGCGTGGCACCCTGTATGCCACCGGCCCGGACGGGACGCTGCGGCCAGTGGCGCAGGCACATAGTGCGGCGTGGTTCGCGACGGTAGGGGCGGGTGAGCTGCGGCTGCCGTTCGCCAGCGTGGCGTTGCCGAGCGGCTATGCCGCCCCGTTCGAGGTGCGTGACCTGCAGCTGCAGGACCAGAGCCGGATGGCACCGATCGAATCACGTGCGGTGGCGGTGAGGTTCTGAGTTCAACCCGCGAACGCGCTCAACCGGCCGGCCTGATCCACCACGCGGATCGGGCCGCCGAACAGCTCGGATAACGGTGCATCGCGCAGCAGCGCCGCGCGTGGGCCGTCAGCGAGGATCTTGCCGCCGCGCAGCATCACCACCCGTTCGATCTCGGGAATGATCTCCTCGATGTGGTGGGTCACCAGCACCAGGGTGATGCCTTGGCGGGCGAGCTCGCGCATGGTGGCGATCAGCTGCTCGCGGGCGATCAGGTCCAGCCCGGTGGAGGGTTCATCCAGCAGCAGGGCCTGCGGCCGGTTCACCAGCGCCCGGGCGATCAGCACGCGCCGGGTTTCGCCGGCCGAGAGTTCGGCATAGCCGCGCTGCAGCAGCGGCAGGGCACCGGTCATGGCCAGGGTTTCACGCGCGCGTTCGCGCATCTCCGGGCTCACCTCGCGGAAGGCCGGCACCACGAAGCTGGCGAAGAAGCCGGTCAGCACCGCCTCTTCCACGGTCAGCCCGGGCATGTCGGAGAGATTGCTGCTCAGGTCCCCGGTGACGATGCCCAGCTGCGAGCGCAGCCGGTCCACCTGCCAGCGGTTCTGGCCGAGCACGCGCACCGCCACCGTGCCATCACCGTGCGCCAGCGGATACAGCTCGCGGGTGATCAGCTTGATGAAGGACGACTTGCCGCAGCCATTGGGGCCAAGCAGGGCGGTGTGCTGGCCCTGTTCGATGCGCAGGCTGAGATCGTGCAGGACCCGGACCTGGCCGCGGATGACGCAGGCGCGGTCGAGCTCGATCAGGGGGACGGGGGAGGCCGGCACCGCCGGCGAGGCTGCGACTGTCATGAATGCGGGGGCATGCTCACGAAGGTAAGGGAAGAACTGAATGACTGCGCAAAAATGGCATCGAAGGGATGAAGTTTGCAACGTCAGGCCCCATCATGTCCGAAGGTATCCCTGTTTCCTTGACGGCCGAGTGCGGCCCGGAGTCCTGCGATGTTCGATACGCTCCTCAACTTCCTGACCGGCGGTGTCGTCGGCCTCGGCTGGTGGGGCATGGGCCTGGTGCTGCTGGTGTTCACCCAGCTGACCATCTTCGCCGTGACCCTGTATCTGCACCGCAGCCAGGCGCACCGGGGGGTGGATTTCCACCCGGTGATCGCGCACTTCTTCCGGTTCTGGACCTGGCTCACCACCTCCATGATCACCAAGGAGTGGGTGGCGATCCATCGCAAGCACCACGCCAAGGTGGAAACCGATGAAGACCCGCACAGCCCGGTGACCAAGGGCATCGGCATGGTCTTCTGGCGGGGCGTGGAGCTGTACCGCGAGGCCCGCGCGATGCGTGCGGATATCGAGCAGTACGGCCGCGGCGCCCCGGATGACTGGATCGAGCGCCACCTGTACACCCCGCACGCCAACCTCGGCCCGGTCGCACTGCTGGTCATCAACAGCATGCTGTTCGGCCTGCCCGGCGTGGCCCTGTGGGCGATCCAGATGGCCTGGATCCCGTTCTGGGCGGCCGGCGTCATCAATGGCCTGGGCCACTGGTGGGGCTACCGCAACTTCGAATCTGCCGACACCTCCACCAACCTGACGCCGTGGGCGTTCTGGGTGGGCGGTGAAGAGCTGCACAACAATCACCATGCCTTTCCGAGCTCGGCGCGCTTCTCGATGCGCCGCTGGGAGTTCGATATCGGCTGGGCCGTGATCCGCGGCCTGCAGGCCCTGCGCCTGGCCAAGGTGCTGCGCGTGGCGCCAAGCATGGACGTGCGCCCGAACATCGCCGTGCCGGATGCGGAAACGCTCAAGGCCCTGTTGTCGCACCGCTTCCAGGCGATGACCGATTACCAGCGCAATGTGTTCGTCCCGGCCCTGCGCGAAGAAGCTGCGATGGCGGGCGCCAAGCTGCGCAAGCTGCTGCCGCGCCGCATGCGCCGTGGCCTGGTCAACGACGGCCGCTGGCTCAAGCCGGATTGCCGCGCCCAGCTCAGTACCTGGGTCGAGCAGCGCCCGCGCATCCGCGTGCTGGTGGAACACCGCGCCCGTCTGGCCGCCCTGCTGGAAGCGCGCGGCAACGACGCCGCCGAGCGCTTGAAGCTGCTGCAGGCCTGGTGCCACGAAGCCGAAGCCAGTGGCATCGCCGCGCTGCAGAACTACGCCGCGCGCCTGAAGGGCTACGCACTGACGGCGCACTGATCGATGCGCTTCCCGACCGGGAAGGTCTCCGCGAAACGCCGCTTAGCGCGGCGTTTTGCGTGTCTGGGCCTGGCCGTTGGGTTGCTGGGTGCGACGGCACAGGCCCAGGTCACTGATACCGGCAGCTACCTGCAGCGCATGGACACCGACGGCGACGGCCGGGTCAGCGTGGAGGAGTACGTGCAGTGGCTGCTGTACGCCTTCGATCGCATGGACCGCAACGGCGATGGCGTACTCAGCGCCGATGAGCTGCCCGGTGGCAAGGGCCCGCCGATCACGCGCGAGCAGCAGCGGCAGACGCTGATCCAGCGGTTCTACAAGCAGGATGCCAATGGCGACGGGTATTTGAGTGCGCGCGAGTTGGCTGCGCCGCCGCGCTGAGCGTCGCGCTCGGATCGCCGCGAGGCAGCGCCCCGCGCTACACCGTGGTTCATCGGCGGACCCCTTAGAATTCCCCCATGCCCGAGCTCCCTGAAGTAGAAACCACCCGCCGCGGCCTGGCCCCGCACCTGGAAGGCCGCAACGTCCACGGCGTGATCCTGCGCCGGCCCGACCTGCGCTGGCCGATCCCGCCGGAGATCAGCACGCTGCTCCCCGGGCAGGCCATCCAAGGCGTGCGCCGGCGTGCCAAGTACCTGTTGCTCGATACCGCCGTGGGCAGCGCACTGCTGCACCTGGGCATGTCCGGCAGCCTGCGCGTGCTGCCCGGCGACACCCCGGTGCGCGCGCACGACCACGTCGACATCAGCCTGGACAACGGGCGCCTGCTGCGCTTCAACGACCCGCGCCGCTTCGGCAGCCTGCTCTGGCAGCCGGCCGGAGAAACCCATTCGCTGCTGGCCGGACTCGGCCCGGAGCCGTTGGATGAGGCCTTCGATGGCGACTATCTGTTCGCCCGCAGCCGTGGCCGCAGTGCCTCGGTGAAGACCTTCCTCATGGACCAAGGCATCGTGGTCGGGGTGGGCAACATCTACGCCGCCGAAAGCCTGTTCATGGCCGGGATCAACCCGCTGCGCGAGGCCGGCAAGATCTCCCGTGCGCGCTACCAGCGCCTGGCCGATGCGGTGAAACAGATCCTGACCTATGCCATCACCCGCGGCGGCACCACCCTGCGCGATTTCATCAATCCGGACGGGGCGCCGGGCTATTTCGAGCAGGAGCTGCTGGTCTACGGGCGTGAAGGCGAGCCCTGCCGCCAGTGTGGCCGGCTGCTCCGCCACGCCACCATCGGCCAGCGCGCCAGCGTCTGGTGCGGGCACTGCCAGCGCTGAATCGTCGCGCGCCTGTCGCCTGCCCGGCGGTATAGTCCGCCCAACGTCACCGGCGGGGGTGTGCGATGGACGAAGGACCGGATATCACCGTGTGGCTGGATTCAGCCCGGGCGGGCGACCGCGCCGCGCTCGACCGGGTCCTGACCCTGCTCTATCACGAGCTGCACAGCATGGCCCGCCGGCAGCTTGCCGGGCAGCAGGGGCGCACCCTGGATGCCACCTCGCTGGTGCACGAGTCCTACCTGAAGCTGCTCGGCTCCCGCGGCGCGGCCCGCTTCGAAGACCGCGCGCATTTCTTCGCCTACGCCGCCTCGGCAATGCGCAGCGTGGTGGTCGATTACGCACGCAACCGGCTGGCGCGCAAACGCGGCGGTGATCTCAAGCGGGTGGAGCTGCCCGAAAACAGCAGCAGCGGCGTGCGTCTGGATGAAGACCTGCTGGCGCTGGATGTGGCGTTGGCCCAGCTGCATGCGGTGGATGCACACCTGGCCAAGGTGGTGGAACTGCGTTACTTCGCTGGCCTGTCCGAGCAGGAGATTGCCGATCTATGCCAACGCTCGGAGCGCAGCATCCGCCGCGACTGGCAGAAGGCGCGTATGTTCCTGCTGGCCTCGGTCGGGGAGCCCTGAAAGGCCACGCATCGTCCGGGGAGAGGACCGATGGAGGCGTCACGCTGGCGGCAGCTGTCCTGCCTGCTGGATCAATTGCTGGAACTGCCCGAACCGGCGCGAGAGCAGCGGCTGCTGCGCCTGCGTGAGGACGATCCGAGCCTGGCCGACGATGTGGAGCGCCTGCTCGCACATGAGCGCGACAGCCACGAGTTCCTCGCCCAGCCGTTGTGGACCGCTGCGCCGGAAGACAGCCGGGTGGGCACACGGGTCGGCCCGTACCGGTTGCTCCGGCCTCTCGGCGAGGGCGGCATGGGCGAGGTCTGGCTGGCCGAGCGCGCCGATGGCCTGTACGAGCGCCAGGTCGCGCTGAAGCTGCTGCGCAGCGGCTACGCCGATCCCGGCCTGCGCCAGCGCTTCAGCCGCGAGCGCGAGATCCTGGCCCGGCTGCAGCACCCGAACCTGGCCCATCTGCTGGATGCCGGCGTGGATCTGCAGGGGCAGCCTTACCTTGCGCTGGCCTATGTGGAAGGCGAGCCGATCACCGAGCACTGCCAGCGCCTGGCGCTGCCGCTGGAGCGGCGTCTGCAGCTGATGCTGCAGGTCTGTGCGGTGGTCAGCCATGCGCATGCCAACCTGATCGTGCACCGCGACCTCAAGCCCTCCAACATCCTGGTCACCGCCGAGGGCGAGGTGAAGCTGCTGGACTTCGGCATCGCCAAACTGCTCGACGATGACGAGGGCAAACCGCCCGTGCATCCCCCCACCGAAGCGCGGGCGTTCACCCTGCACTACGCCGCGCCGGAACAGGTGCGCGGCGAGCCGGTCTCCACGCTGACCGATGTGTACTCGCTGGGGGTGGTGCTGTTCGAGGTGATCACCGGGCAAAAGCCCTATCGGCTGCGCCGGCACAGTGATGCCGAGTGGGAACGCTCGATCCTGGAGGTGCAGGCACCGCGCGCCTCGGCCGTCATGGCGCGCGTGGCCGCCGCCGGCGGCGAGCCGGCCGGGGCGGCCAGGCGCCTGTCGCGGCGCCTGCGTGGCGATCTGGATACGATCCTGCTCAAGGCCCTGCAGAAGGAGCCTGCGCAGCGTTACGCCTCGGTGGAAGCGCTGGCGCAGGACCTGCGTCGCTTCCTCGAGGGCCGCCCGATCCACGCCCGCCCCCAGCACGTGGGCTACCGGCTGCGCAAATACCTGGGCCGGCATCGCTGGGGCGTCGCGCTGGGCACCATGGCGGTGCTGGCGCTGCTCGCATTGGCACTGACCGCGCTGTGGCAGATGCAGCAGGCGCGGCGCGAGATCGCGCGTGCGCAGGCCATGCAGGATTTCACCGTGGGCCTGTTCGACCGCGCCGCCAGCGTGCGCCATGGCAGCTTCGATCTGCGCCAGCTGCTGGCCACCGGTCAGCAACGCGGTGAGGCGGAACTGCGCGATCAACCGCTGTCGTTGGCCGAGCTGGAAGGCGTGATCGGCCGGTTGCGGATCGGTATGGGCGACTACCAGCTGGCGCTGCAGACGCTGGACCGCCAGCGCGCGCTGCTGGAGGAGGCCGGCGAGGTGCCGCCTACCCTGCAGCTGGAAGCGGTGACCCAGCGCGGCCGTGCGCTGCGCATGCTGGGCCGCTCGCGCGAGTGCGTGACGCACCTCACCCCGATGCAGGCGCTGGCCGCCGAGTATCGCCTGCGGCTGCCGGCGGCCGTGGCCGAGTACCACACCCAGCTCGGGCGCTGCCAACAACTCCTGGGGTACCGCGACAACGCCCGCGCCGCCTTCGAACAGGCCCTGGTGCTGCGGCGCGATGTACTGCGCGATACCCCCGGCACGTCGGAGAGCCTGGCTGACCTGGCCGCACTGGACAGCGACGATGGCCGCGGCCCGGCGGCACTGGCCGGCTACCAGCAAGCGCTGCAGCTGCTGCAGGCCGGTGACACCGTGCGGTATCCCCAGTTGATCGCGCTGCGCCGGCACATGGGCGAGACACTGGCTGCGCAGGGCGATCTGGACGCAGCCGAGCGGGCCCTGAAGATCGCCAGCGCCGATGCGGTGGGCATGTATGGGCCGGATCACCCGGAAACCCTGTCGATCCGCCGGCTGCGTGCCCTGCTGGCGATGCAGCGCGGTGATCTGCAGCAGGCCGACACCCAGCTGCAGCAGGTCCATCACCTGACCCGGCAGGCCTTGGGCGAGCAACACCGCGACACCGGGCTGACCTGGCACGCGCTGGGCAGGTTGGCACTGGAGCGCGGTGACAGCACCCTGGCGATCGATGACTTCGCCCGGGCGGTGGCGATCTGGCGGCAACCCGACTGCGTGGGGCTGCTGCCGCAGGGCCTGTATGACCTGGGCGAAGCCTTGGCCCAGGCGGGGCGCTGGCAGGCGGCGCTGGCTGCCCTGCACGAGGGACGGCAGTGGCAGGCCGCGCAACGGGGCGACGACGATGCGTCGGTGCAACAGGCGGATCGGCGCATGGCCGAACTGGTCAGCGCATTCGGCGACCCGCA
>NZ_JBSZJV010000011.1:0-152677 GCF_054188265.1 Stenotrophomonas sp. IS26 | reverse complement strand
GCCGGCCAGTCCGCGCTGCTGCCGGCGGGGGTACTGGCGCTGTTGGTGTCGCTGCACCGGGCGGTGGAGCCGGAGCGTCAGCGCCGGCTGCAGGCACGGGTCGCGCGCCAGGCCTTCTTCGATGGCGGCGGCCTGCCGGACTTCCGTGCCGATACCGCGGAGATCCGCGCCGGCGACTGGCACGTCGCCCCGCTGCCGGAGGCGCTGCAGGACCGCCGGGTGGAGATCACCGGCCCGACCGACCCGAAGATGGTCATCAACGCGCTGAACTCCGGCGCCAAGGTGTTCATGGCCGACTTCGAGGATTCCACCGCCCCGGCCTGGCGCAACCTGCTGGCCGGCCAGCAGGCACTGATCGGCGCGGTGCGTGGCGATCTGACCCACACCGGGCCGTCCGTCGATGGGAAGCCGGGCAAGCAGTACACGCTGCGACCGTTCAACGAGCAGGCCGTGCTGATCGTGCGCCCGCGGGGCTGGCACCTGGATGAAAAGCACGTGCGCATCGATGGCCAGCCGATCGCCGGTGGCCTGTTCGATGCGGCGGTCTTCGCCTTCCACAATGCCCGCACGCTGATGTGCAGGCAGCGTGGCCCGTACTTCTACCTGCCCAAGCTGCAGAGCATGGAAGAGGCCGCGCTGTGGGAGACCGCGCTGTCGCACATCGAGGGCATGCTCGGCCTGCCGCATGGGCAGATCAAGGTCACCGTGCTGATCGAAACGCTGCCGGCGGTGTTCGAGATGGACGAGATCCTGCATGCGCTGCGCGATCGCATCGTCGGCCTGAACTGTGGCCGCTGGGATTACATTTTTTCCTACATCAAGACCTTCCGCCGCCACCCCGACAAGGTGCTGCCCGAGCGCGGCCAGGTGACGATGACCCAGCCGTTCCTGAAGGCCTATTCGGAGCTGCTGATCCGCACCTGCCACCGCCGCGGCGCACATGCGATGGGCGGCATGGCCGCGCAGATTCCGATCAACCACGACGCGGCCGCCAACGAGCAGGCGATGGCGCGGGTGCGGGCGGACAAGCTGCGCGAAGTCACCGCCGGCCATGACGGCACCTGGGTCGCCCACCCCGCGCTGATCCCGGTCGCGCAGGCGATCTTCGACGAACACATGCCCGGGCCGAACCAGCACCGCGTGCTGCGCAACGATGTGCAGGTGGGCCGCGATGACCTGATCGCCGCGCCCACCGGCACCGTCACCCGCGCCGGTTTCGAGGGCAACGTGGAGGTCTGCGTGCGCTACCTGGCCGCCTGGCTGGACGGCAACGGCTGCGTGCCGATCCACCACCTGATGGAGGACGCGGCCACCGCCGAGATCAGCCGCAGCCAGCTGTGGCAGTGGCTGCATACCCCCGGCCAGCACCTGGACGACGGCACCGCGATCGACCTGGCCCTGCTCGACGCCACCCTGGCCCAGCTGCCTGCGAGGCTGGGTGACACCACCGCGCTGCCGGGCAGCGCCCGCATCCCCGAGTCCATCGCGCTGCTGGCCGCGCTCAGCCGCCGCGAGGAGCTCACCGAC
The DNA here is from genome assembly GCF_054188265.1 of Stenotrophomonas sp. IS26. NCBI lineage: Bacteria > Pseudomonadati > Pseudomonadota > Gammaproteobacteria > Lysobacterales > Lysobacteraceae > Stenotrophomonas > Stenotrophomonas sp. IS26. The sequence goes on along the minus strand of NZ_JBSZJV010000011.1, from coordinate 151,150 downwards.
TTCCTGACCCTGCCCGCCTACGACCGTCTTGACTGACCACCCGCCATCCACCTGCTGTTACCGCATCCGTTCCCTTTGGAGATTCGACATGAGCACCCTGCAGACCGCCGAACAGATCCAGCACGCTTGGAACACCGACCCGCGCTGGGCCGGGATCACCCGCAACTACACCGCCGCCGATGTGGTGCGCCTGCGTGGCACCGTGCACGTGGAGCACTCGCTGGCGCGGCTGGGCGCGGAGAAGCTGTGGACGTACCTGCAGGAAAAGGACTTCGTCAACGCGCTGGGCGCGCTGACCGGCAACCAGGCCATGCAGCAGGTCAAGGCCGGCTTGAACGCGATCTACCTGTCCGGTTGGCAGGTCGCCGCCGATGCCAACCTGGCCGGCCAGATGTACCCGGACCAGTCGCTGTACCCGGCCGATTCGGTGCCGGCGGTGGTCAAGCGCATCAACAACACCCTGCTGCGCGCCGATCAGCTGCACCATGCCGAAGGCAAGGATGACATCGACTTCCTGCAGCCGATCGTGGCCGATGCCGAAGCCGGTTTCGGCGGCGTGCTCAACGCCTTCGAACTGATGAAGGCGATGATCGAGGCCGGCGCGGCGGGCGTGCACTTCGAGGATCAGCTGGCCTCGGTGAAGAAGTGCGGGCACATGGGCGGCAAGGTGCTGGTGCCGACCCGCGAGGCGATCGAAAAGCTCAACGCCGCGCGCCTGGCCGCCGACGTGATGGGCGTGCCGACCCTGCTGGTGGCGCGTACCGATGCCGAGGCCGCCGACCTGCTGACCAGCGATGTGGATGGCAACGACCAGCCGTTCACCACCGGTGAGCGCACCGTGGAAGGCTTCTACAAGACCCGCAACGGTCTGGATCAGGCGATCAGCCGCGGCCTGGCCTATGCGCCCTACGCCGACCTGATCTGGTGCGAGACCGGCAAGCCGGACCTGGAGTTCGCGCGCAAGTTCGCCGAAGCGATCCACGCCAAATTCCCGGGCAAGCTGCTGGCCTACAACTGCTCGCCCAGCTTCAACTGGAAGAAGAACCTGGACGACGCCACCATCGCGACCTTCCAGAAGGAGATCGCCAAATACGGCTACAAGTTCCAGTTCATCACCCTGGCCGGCTTCCACGCCCTGAACTACTCGATGTTCAACCTGGCCCACGGCTATGCCCGCCGCCAGATGAGCGCCTTCGTGGAGCTGCAGGAGGCCGAGTTCGCCGCGGCCGACCGGGGCTTCACCGCGGTCAAGCACCAGCGTGAGGTCGGCACCGGCTACTTCGACGCGGTGACCCAGGCGATCCAGCAGGGCCAGTCCTCGACCACCGCCCTGACCGGGTCCACCGAGGAAGAGCAGTTCAACGCCGAACGCGCGGCCTGACCCGGCAAGGGCGGCCAGGGAAGGCCATCAGGGCGGCCGGTCGGGGGACCTGCCGCCCTGTGTCGTCTCCGGACCCGGCTCTTCACATCGTCACACGCGGTAGAACGGGCGTGTTTTCACGATCTTGGGGGGTAAAAGTCGGAAATGGGATAGGGCGCACAGTTTTGAGGAGTGCTATCCTCCTTCGCTCACCAGGGGGACGCTGGAAAGCGGGTGTTCGGAAATGACCGGCAAGGGTGCGGCGGCGATCATGTGCGAACAGGAACCAGACATCGACCGCAAGGCGATGGCTGAGATCGTGCACGCCATCCTGAGCAACGGCGAGTCCGCATTGTTCTCCGAATTCGGCCGGCAACGCAAGCTGCCCTCAGGCACCCATCTGTTCCATCGCGGCCACGCCGGCAGCACGATGTACGTGATCGTCAGCGGCTGCATCGAACTGGACTTCGGCGAAGACCTCGTCGTGAAGTCGCTCGGTCCCAATGAATTCTTCGGCGAGCTGGGCCTGCTGATCGGCGACCACCAGCGCACGGCCGGCGCGCGTGCGGTCGAGGACAGTATCGTGCTGGAACTGGACCACGACGATTTCCAGCGTCTGGTCGACCGCGACCCTGGTCTGCTGGCCTACTTCCTGCGCCGCACGATCATGCGGGTGGTGAGCAACGAGCAGGTGTTGATCCGCCAGCTGCGCCGCCGCAACCACGATCTCGAAACCGCGCTGGACAACCTCTACGTCACCACTCACCAGCTCACCCACACCCGCGAGCTGGTGCGCACCGACGAGCTGACCGGCCTGCACAACCGGCGTGGCCTCGCGCTCTACCTGCAGGACTGCCGTGCGCAGGAAAACAGCGCGCCTCAGGGCCTGCTGCTGATCGACTGCGACCAGTTCAAGCAGGTCAACGATGTGCACGGCCACCAGGCCGGCGACCGCGTGCTGCAGAGCGTGGCCAACATCCTGCGCTCGGTGGCCACCGAGCCGGACGTGGCCTGCCGGCTGGGCGGCGACGAATTCTGCCTGCTGCTGCGCAGCGCCGACCAGGACAGCCTGCAGCACGCCGCCGAGTTCATTCTCAGCGCGGTGCATGGCCTGATCGGCCGTGCGCATGGCGTGCCGCATGTGTGCCCGGTCAGCATCGGGGTCTGTCTGATCGACCCGCAGACCGACTGGAGCGAGTGGTACGCCCGCGCCGACAATGCGCTGTACCAGGCCAAACGGCTGGGCGGCAACCGATTGCACTGGTCGCGATCAGCGACCGCCACACCCTGATCGGGAGATCGGCATGAACGGCGACAACGGAACGTCGACCCAGGCCCCGCAGATGCGGGCGCTGCTGTTCACCGATCTGTGCGACTCGTTGATCCTGGTCGAGCGCATCGGCGATGCGGCGGCGGCCGAGCTGTTCCAGGCGCATGACCGGCTGGTGCTGGTGTTGCAGCAACAGTGGAATGGTCGCCTGATCGATCGTTCCGATGGCCTGCTGCTGTTGTTCGAGCGCGCCATCGATGGTCTCGGCTTTGCGCTGGATTACCAGCGCGGCCTGATGGAGATCGGCAAGCAGCGTGACATCGTGCTGCGCGCCCGCGCGGGCCTGCACGTCGGCGAAGTGCTGACCTGGGAAAACAGCCCCGAGGCGATCAAGGTTGGGGCCAAATCGCTGGAGGTCGAGGGCCTGGCCAAGCCGATGGCCGCGCGCCTGATGGCCCTTGCCCGGCCCGGGCAGATCCTGCTCTCGGCCGTGGCCGAATCGCTGACCCATCGCGCGGTGGGCGAGCTGGGGGAGCGTGGCGAGCGACTGGTGTGGAAATCGCACGGCGGCTGGCGGTTCAAGGGCATGCCCGGTCGCCAGGACATCCATGAAGTGGGTGAACGGGAGTTTGCGCCGCTGCGTGCCCCACGCGGCAGCCCCAAGGCCCGCCGTGCCGTGCCGCTGTGGCGCCGGCCGATGACACTGCTGGCCGAGGTGGCGCTGGTGGCAGGCATGGTCTTCGGCACCTGGGCCTTTCTACGCCCGACGCCGGCCATTGCCTTCGGCGAACGGGATTGGGTGGTACTGGGCAACCTCCATAACCTGACCGGCAATGCACTGCTGGACGACAGTCTTCAACAGGCGTTCCGCATTTCTCTGGAGCAGTCGCGTTACGTCAATGTGCTCAGCGACATGAAGGTGCAGGAAACGCTGGAGCGGATGCGTCGCGAAGGTGGAGCGCTGGACCGCGACGCGGCGATCGAGGTCGCGCTGCGTGAGGGTGCCAGAGCCGTGATCGTACCCACCGTGGCCGAAGTGCATGGGCGGCTGCGTGTTTCACTGGAACTGATCGATCCCAACACCGGCAATACGGCGTGGTCCGACCATGCCGATGGCCGCGGCATGGAATCCCTGCTGGGATCCACCGATGACGTCGTGGCTCAGATGCGCGCCGAGCTCGGCGAGGCCATGCATGACATCTCGCGGGACTCGATGCCCCTGCCCAAGGTGGCGACGGCCAGCCTGGATGCGCTGCATGCCTACGCGATGGGCGTCAAAGCATACGGCGATGGACGCTATGACGACGCGCAGCGGTTTTTCGGGCAGGCGGTGCGTTTCGATCCGGACTTCGCGTTCGCCTACCTGGCACAGCTGCGCATCCAGTGGGGCCGGGGCAATCCCGAAGGGGCCCGGCAATCGCTGGCCGCGGCAAAACGCGCTGCCGGTCGCTTGTCAGGACGGGATCGGCTGTACATGGACGCCTGGGATGCCGATCTCAACGGCGCCGGAACACTCGCCACGGCCGAAAAGTGGAAGCTCTTGGGCGATCTCTATCCCGATTACCACGGCGCCCATGCCAACTACGCCTGGTCCATGCTGAGCGTGGGGCGGTATAGCGAGTCCGAGCAGGCTGCACGCAAGGCCGCTGTCGCACAGAACCCGTTGCAGGCCATGGCGTTGCAGGCGCTCGGTCGCGCCGAGCTGGCGCAGAATCACGCCGATGCGGCACTGCGCAGCTATCGTCAATCCGCACGGATCGGTCAATGGTCAGTGAACCGCCACATGGTCGCCGCGCTCGCCGCTCATGGCGACCTGGTGGGCGCCCAGCGCATGCTTGCCGCCGCTCGGGAGGATGATCTTGCCATGCACCTGGAGGGCACCGCCGTCGCGCTGGACGCAGGCGAGCCGGCGGCGGCACTGCGGGCCAATGCAGGTGCCCTGCGCCACTGTGGTGACAATGCGCGGATCTGCGGAATGTTCCAGGCGCAGTCGCTTTCGCTGGCCAGCATTGCCGTGCGAAAGGCCGGCGCACACGAATATGAGCAGCTTATCGCCACCATGATCGCGCAGGCGGCCGATCCTGCGGCAGGTGAGCGGGGAGAGTGGCTGTACATGGCCGCTGCCTCGGCCTATCTCGCGCAACGCGCCGAGCTCTATGACGTGGCACGTCGCCAGTTGCCGCATCTGCAGCGACTTGCCAAGGCACTGGATGACCCGCGTGGAACGCAGATGGTGGCGGTGCTGGTGGCCAACCAGGATCGCGTGGATGGCCGGGCTGCGCAATCGGTGCAGCGTTTGCGCGCGCTCATCGACGGCAGCGAGTTGTTCCAGGTCCACGTCGCCCTGCAGGACAGCCTGGTGGCCGCCGGGGACCAGGTGGCTGCCGCCGCCGAGCAACGCTGGCTGGCGACACAACGCGGCAGGGCCTACGCGGAGAACGCCGGTTCCTATCTCCTGCAGGCGCTGAATGTCCATGACAGCCGGGCCGCGCAACGACGTCTGGACGCGACGTCGTTGCAGTAACCGCCAGACCTCAGGGCTGCGGCTTGCGCTGCAGTTGTGAGTCGATGTCACCGCTGACGAAACAGTGCGGAAAGCTGAAGGAGCTGGTGGCGGTCAGGTGGGCAAGCAGGCGCGTGCGAGCGGCCTGGAATTCCTCCTTGCTGGCCAGCGGACCGCCTGATTCGCAGTCGCACGATGCCGCGCCCGCCTCGGCGCTGATGGTCGCCAGCGCGGCAGCGGGATCGGCCTGGAACAGGGTACGGAACGCATCGTCGCTGCTGAGCAGATCCAGCAGCTGTACGGCATCGTTGGAGGAAAGCGGCGGAGAAGTGCTGGTCATGTGGGATGTCTCGGAGATAGCGGAGGGAAGGAGGAGGCGTACGCGCAGGCCGGGGTGTGACGTTACAGCCGCGATCGATAGCGGCCGGCGCGTGAAGCGCTTGAGTCGCCCGATGATCATCGGCCTTCATCTTTGGCGATCCCGGCCGACACACTGGAACACGCGATGCTTCCCTTTCTGGCTGCCCATGCACGATACCCTCCACCTGCGCCGATGCCGCACCCTCTACCTCGAGCCCCGACAGCAGACCTCCTTCGATCTGCGCGCGCTGGTATCCGGTGGTACGGGCATGACCCTGCGCAGTGTCTGGACGGCGCTGGCACCGCACCTGCCGGCGCCGGTCGAGCTCAATGAGTCACAGGTGCTGCTGCTGGGACGTCTCGACCCGGAGCGATGGGAGCCACGGCCCGCCGGGGAAGATGACAGCGATCTGCGCTACCTGCTGGCGCATGGGCTGGTCCAGGCACAGGGAGCAGATCGCGACGCGTTGGCTGAACGTGAAGCGCAGCTGCGGCAGGTGCCGTGGTGGGGACCTGCCGCGATGCTCCATTGGCAGGGCCGCTGGCAGGGCCAGGACAGCGTGAAAGCCCTGGAATCGGCGGGACTGCACACAGCGGCGGGGCTGCGTGCACACCTTGGGCCGCCACCGCCCGCGTTGGCTCCCCACGCAGGAGAACCTCGCCGCCTGCCACGCCAGCCCGAGGAAGCGTTCGACCGCAGCCTGCGCGAGCGCAGCACCTGCCGCAACTTCGATACGGCGCAGCCACTGCCGCTGGCCGAGCTATCACGACTGCTGCAGCGCACCCTGGCTGAAACAGGACGGCAGGTGGTCGAAGAAGACGCGGTGTTTCTCAAAAAGAACGTACCGTCCGCCGGGGGCCTGCATCCCACCGAAGCGTATCTGCTGGTGCAGCATGTCGAGGGCCTCCAGGCGGGTCTGTATCACTACGATCCTGCCTCGCACGGCGTGTCCGCCCTGCCTTCCGATGCGCGGTCCATGGCAGAGCTGGCGGTGTTGTTCACCGCCGGCCAACACTGGTTTGCCGATGCGCCGGTGCTGATCGTGCTGGCCCCCCGGTTCGCGCGCACCTACTGGAAGTACCGCCACCATCCCAAGGCCTACCGCGCGGTGATCCTGGATGTTGGCCACATCTCGCAGCTGCTGCTGACCTGCGCGACCGAACAGGGCCTGGGGGCCTTTGTTACGGCCGCGATCAACGAACAGGATATCGAGCAGGTGCTCGGCATGGATCCCATGCAGCTCAGCCCGCTCGCCGTGTGTGGCGTAGGCTGGCGGGCACAGCAGATGTCGACCTCTGAGTTCGACCCCGGCGGCCAGGTGTGGACGCCGGTACTCACTGCCGAGCCGCCAACCGGGTGACTCACCCCGCCTCGAAATCCACCAGCACGGCCCCATCACCCACCTGATCCCCGGCTTTGACCCGGTAACCCTGCACGGTGCCATCGGCCGGTGCCTGCAGCGTGTGCTCCATCTTCATCGCTTCCAGCACCAGCAGCGGCGCGCCGCGTTTGACCGCCGTGCCCGGTGACACGAGTGTGGCCACGATACGGCCCGGCATCGGCGCGACCAGGCTGCCGGCATCGGCGACGGACTGGTCCGCTTCGCTGACCGGATCATGCAGGGTGAAGCGCTGCACGCCCTCGCTGCCGAACAGGTACAGCTCATTGCCGTCGCGGATGACGGTGGCGCGATGCAGCTGCTCGCCGATCTGCACGCGCAGCGCATCACCGGCCAGGCGGCCGCTGCCCTGCAGCGCGTTGCCATCCATGTGGACGGTCCACTGTCCGCCCGCGCCCTGCACGGCCACGCTGCGCTGTGCACCCCGGTGCTCCAGCGTCAGCGCGCGTGCGGCGGCCGCACCAAGGCGCCAGCCATCCTGGGCCTGCCACGGCGAGTGCGGGTCACGCGCATCACGGCTGGCGGCTTCGCTGGTGGCCACGCCGGCAATCGCGGCCAGCGCCCACAGCGCCGGATCACTGTCGTCGTCGTTGGGGGCCAGTGCGGCCTGCTCGCGCTCGATCAGCGCGGTGTCCAGCTTGGCCTGGGTAAACGAATCGGTCATCACCAGCCGGCGCAGGAAGGCGGCATTGGTGGTCACGCCGACCACTTCGCACTCGGCCAGCGCCTGCTGCATGCGGCGCAGCGCGGCGTCGCGGTCGACATCCCAGACGATCAGCTTGGCGATCATCGGGTCGTAGAACGGGGTGATCGCATCGCCCTGCTCGACACCGGCATCCACGCGCACGTGCGCGGTGTTGGCCGGCAGGCGCAGGTGGCGCAGGGTGCCGGTGGAGGGCAGGAAACCGCGGTCGGCGTCTTCGGCGTACAGGCGGGCTTCCAGTGCGTGCCCGCGGATCTGCAGTTGATCCTGCTGCAGCGGCAGCGGTTCACCGCTGGCCACGCGCAGCTGCCATTCCACCAGGTCGGTGCCGGTGATGCACTCGGTGACCGGGTGCTCCACCTGCAGGCGGGTGTTCATTTCCATGAAGTAGAAATCGCCATCCGGGCCGGCGATGAACTCCACCGTGCCCGCGCCGACGTAGTTGACCGCGCGCGCGGCATCGACGGCCGCCTTGCCCATCGCGGCGCGGCGCTCGGGCGTCATGCCGGGCGCAGGCGCTTCTTCGAGCACCTTCTGATGGCGGCGCTGCACCGAGCAGTCGCGCTCGAACAGGTACACCACGTTGCCGTGGCTGTCGCCGAACACCTGGATCTCGATGTGGCGCGGACGCTCCACATACTTCTCGACCAGCACGTGTGCGTTGCCGAACGCGGACTGCGCTTCACGCTGGCAGCTGGCCAGCGCCTCGGTGAAGGTCGCGCTGTCATCCACGCGGCGCATGCCCTTGCCACCGCCGCCGGCGCTGGCCTTGATCAACACCGGGTAGCCGATGCTGTCGGCCTGCTTGCGCAGGAACTCGGGGATCTGCTCGTCGCCGTGGTAGCCCGGGGTCAGCGGCACGCCGGCCTGCTGCATCAGCGCCTTGGCCGCGCTCTTGTCGCCCATCGCGCGGATTGCCGCCGCAGAGGGGCCGATGAACACGATGCCGGCCTCGGCGCAGGCCTGCGCGAAACCGGCATTCTCCGAGAGGAAGCCGTAGCCGGGATGGATCGCCTGCGCGCCGGTGCGGCGGGCGGCCTCCAGGATGGCATCGCCGCGCAGGTAGCTCTCGCGCGCCGGCGCCGGGCCGATCGCGATGGCCTCGTCGGCCAGGCGCACGTGGCGCGCGTTGCGGTCGGCGTCGGAGTACACCGCCACGGTGGCGATGCCCAGGCGTTGGCAGGTAGCGATGACGCGGCAGGCGATTTCGCCACGGTTGGCGATCAGGATCTTGGTGAACATGGTGGTCTCGTTGCGCGGGCCAAGGGCGGCGGTGCCAGGCGGCACCGCCCGTGCATTACATGCGGAACACGCCGAAGTCGGTCTTCTTCGCCGGGGCGTTGAGGCTGGCCGACAGCGCCAGGCCCAGCACACGACGGGTGTCGGCCGGATCGATCACGCCGTCATCCCAGAGGCGGGCGCTGGCGTAGTACGGGTGGCCCTGCGATTCGAACTGCGCGCGGATCGGCGACTTGAAGCCGTCTTCTTCCTCGGCCGACCACTGCCCGCCCTTGGCTTCGATGCCATCGCGTTTGACCGTGGCCAGCACGCTGGCGGCCTGCTCGCCGCCCATCACGCCGATGCGCGCGTTCGGCCACATCCACAGGAAGTTGGGTGAGTAGGCGCGGCCGCACATGCCGTAGTTGCCGGCACCGAACGAGCCGCCGATCACCACGGTGAACTTGGGCACCTTGGCGCAGGCCACGGCCATGACCAGCTTGGCCCCGTCCTTGGCGATGCCGCCGTGCTCGTACTTGCGGCCAACCATGAAGCCGGTGATGTTCTGCAGGAACACCAGCGGAATGCCGCGCTGCGTGCACAGTTCGATGAAGTGCGCGCCCTTCAGCGCGGACTCGGAGAACAGGATGCCGTTGTTGGCGATGATGCCCACCGGGTAGCCGTGCAGGTGCGCGAAGCCGGTGACCAGGGTGTTGCCGTAGCGCGGCTTGAACTCATCAAAGCGCGAATCGTCGACCAGGCGCAGGATCACTTCGCGCACGTCGTAGGGCTTGCGCGTGTCGGCCGGGATCACGCCATACAGCTCGTGGGCCGGATGCCGCGGTTCCACCGGGGCCTGCACCGCCAGCGCCGGCTCGGGCTTGCGCCAGTTGAGCTGGGCGATGATCGCGCGGACCCGGCCCAGCGCCTGCAGGTCGTTGTCGGCCATGTGGTCGGCCACGCCGGAGATGCGCGTGTGCACATCGGCACCGCCCAGTTCTTCGGCGGTGACCACTTCACCGGTGGCCGCTTTCACCAGCGGCGGGCCGCCGAGGAAGATGGTGCCCTGCTCGCGCACGATCACCGTTTCATCGCTCATCGCCGGCACGTAGGCGCCACCGGCGGTGCAGCTGCCCATCACGCAGGCGATCTGCGGGATGCCCTGCGCGGACAGGTTGGCCTGGTTGTAGAAAATCCGGCCGAAATGGTCGCGGTCCGGGAACACCTCATCCTGCAACGGCAGGAACGCACCGCCCGAATCCACCAGGTAGATGCAGGGCAGGCGGTTCTGTTCGGCCACTTCCTGCGCGCGCAGGTGCTTCTTGACCGTCATCGGGTAGTAGGTGCCACCCTTGACCGTGGCATCGTTGGCCACGATCACGCATTCCACGCCCGAGACCCGGCCGATGCCGGCAACCACGCCGGCGCTGGGGATCGGGTCGCCATACATGCCGTGCGCGGCCAGCGGGGCGATTTCCAGGAACGCGCTGCCCGGGTCGAGCAGGGCATCGATGCGGTCGCGCACCAGCAGCTTGCCGCGTGCGGTGTGCTTGGCGCGCGCTGCTTCGCTGCCGCCCAGCGCGGTCTGCGCCAGGGTGGCGCGCAGGTCATCGACCACCGCCTGCAGCGCGGCGCGGTTGGCCTCGAAGGTGTCGCTGCCCGGTTGCAGCTGGGTGCTCAATACGGTCATGGCAGGGCCCTTACTTGGTGCGCTGGAACAGTTCGCGGCCGATCAGCATGCGGCGGATCTCCGAGGTGCCGGCGCCGATTTCATACAGCTTGGCATCGCGCCACAACCGTCCGGTCGGGTACTCGTTGATATAGCCGTTGCCGCCCAGGATCTGGATCGCCTGGCCGGTCAGCCAGGTGGCCTTCTCGGCCGAATACAGGATCGCGCCGGCTGCGTCCTGGCGCGTGGTGCGGCCCTGGTCGCAGGCGCGTGCCACCGCGTAGACATAGGCACGGCAGGCGTTGAGGCCCACATACATGTCGGCCAGCTTGGCCTGGATCAGCTGGAAGGTGCCGATCGCCTCGCCGAACTGCTTGCGCTCGTGCACGTACGGCATCACCACATCCATCGCGGCCGCCATCAGCCCGAGCGGGCCGCCGGAAAGCACCACGCGCTCATAGTCCAGACCGGACATCAGCACCTTGACGCCACCGCCGACCACGCCAAGCACGTTGGCTTCGGGCACTTCGCAATCCTGGAAGACCAGCTCGCAGGTGTTGGAGCCGCGCATGCCGAGCTTGTCCAGCTTCTGCGCCGTGGAGAAGCCCTTCATGCCCTTTTCGATCAGGAACGCGGTGATGCCCTTGGCGCCGCCATCCGGATCGGTCTTGGCATAGACCACCAGCACATCGGCATCCGGGCCGTTGGTGATCCACATCTTGTTGCCGTTGAGCACGTAGTGATCACCGCGCTTGTCCGCGCGCAGCTTCATCGACACCACGTCCGAGCCGGCGCCCGGTTCGCTCATCGCCAGCGCGCCGACCAGCTCGCCGCTGCACAGGCCGGGCAGGTAGCGCTTTTTCTGCTCTTCGTTGCCGTTCTTGCGCAGCTGGTTCACGCACAGGTTCGAGTGCGCACCGTAGGACAACGCGATGGCACCGGAGGCGCGCGAGATCTCTTCCATCGCCACCACATGCGCGAGGTAGCCCATGCCGCTGCCGCCGTATTCCTCTTCCACGGTCAGGCCGAGCAGACCCTGCTCGCCGAGCTTGCGCCACAGCGCATTGGGGAACAGATTCTCTTCGTCGGCCTGGGCCGCCAGCGGCGCGATTTCAGCGGAGGCAAAATGGGCCACGCTCTGGCGCAGCAGGTCGATCTCTTCGCCGAGATCGAAGTTCATGGTCGGGACGTGCATGGGCGACTCCGCAACAACAAGGGATGGGACGCGCCGGGAGGGATGGACGGGCTGACAGGGCCGTCCCGCGGGCGATGTACCCCCAGCGTAGCCGGGTTCGACAAAGAAGTGAACACAAATTCAAAAATTGAACATAGAATCAACAAATGGCCTATAAACGCTCCGCCCTGATGGAAGAACGCCTTGCCGGCGCCCGTGAACGCATCCTGCTGGCGACCCGTGTGCTGGTGGCGGCCGGCGGCTACCGCAACGCCCCGGTGACCGCTGTGGCGGCCGAAGCCGGGGTCTCCACCGGCCTGATCTACCGGCACTTCCCCTCCAAGGCCGAACTGTTCGTGGAGGTGCTCACCGCCGCCGTCGAGCACGAGCTGCGCATCTTCGAGGCGATCGCGGCCGAGCCGCTGCCCGCGCCGGAGCGCCTGCGCCGGGCGATCACCGCCTTCGTGCGGCGCGCGCTGGCCGGGCCCGGGCTGGCCTATGCCTTCATCGCCGAGCCGGTGGATCCGGAAGTGGAGGCCGAGCGCATCCGTTGCCGCCGTCTGTTCGGCGATGTGTTCCGGCGCATCGTCGCCGATGGCGTGGAGGCAGGCACCTTCCCGCCGCAGGACACCCATGTCGCAGCGGCCTGCATCGTGGGGGCGTTCACCGAGGCGCTGGTCGGCCCGACCGCACTGAGCCGCGACGCGCACGGCGATGAAGATGCGCTGGTCGAGTCGATCTGTGTTTTCTGCCTGCGTGCCGCTGGCGCCTGAGCCGCGCCGATGCTGCATTGCGACACCCGGCGGTCGCTTGCGCAGCGCCGCCGACGCTGGTCATACTCGGCCGACAAGCCGTGGTCCAACGACTACCAGCCAGGGGTATAGAGAGTGCGGAATTACGACCTCGAGTTCCTGAAACGCTTCTCCATGGTCATCGCGCTGCTGATGGCCATCACACTCGGCCTCATCATCTTCGCGGCCTACCTGCATACCAGCATCCCCCCTGAAGTCTCGCCGATGGCGGCCAAACGCACGGAACAGCGCATCGCGCCGGCCGGTGCGGTGTACGCCGGCAGCACCGGTGCCGCCGCCCAGGCTGCGGCCCAGGCCGCCGCGCTGGTCAAAGCCGCCTCGCAGGTCGCCTACGGTGGCACCACCGACGGCAAGGTGATCTACGACAACCTCTGCACGGCCTGCCATACCAATGGCGTCGGCAAGGCGCCGACGCTGGATCACGGGCATTGGGATGCGCGCATCGCCCAGGGCAAGGACACGCTCTACAAGCATGCGGTGGAGGGCTATACCGGCCCGGACGGTGGCATCATGCCGCCCAAGGGCGGGAATCCGGCGCTGACCGAGGAGCAGATCCATGCCACGGTCGATTGGATGCTGGCCAACCTGAAATAACGGCTTTGCCGGATCAGGTCACCGACGCCGCCGAAGGGCGGCGTTTCACTTTATATGGTTAGCCTTGTCGCACTTCCCTGGAGTCCTGCTTCCGATGCGCCGTACCCCCCTCGTGTTCGCTCTCGCGCTGGCCCTGTCCGGCGCGGTCCATGCCGCCCAGCCGCAGCCCGCCACCTCGCCGCAGGTGCGTCCGGCGCCGACCACGTCGGCCACGGTCACCCTGACCGCGCCGCCCACCGACTGGCGCACGCTGGACGGCCAGCAGGTCCGCATCGCCGCGCCGCTGACCCTGGCCGGCACCGATGGCCTGTCGCGCTTTGGGGAGTTGACCGTGGCCTTCGGTGGTCGCCTGTGGCAGCCGAGCGAAGTGGCCGCACCCGGCAGCCCGGAGCACGCCCGTGAGGTGGCCGACAACCTGCGTCGCCGGCTGGTGCTCGACGATGGCAGCGACGCCCGGGATCCCGGCCCGGTGGCCTACCTGCCGGCGGCCGCGAACCTGCGCACCGGCATGGTCCTGCGCAATATCGAAGGCATCGTCCGCGTCGATGCCAAGGGCAACACCCGCCTGCAGGTGACCCGCCCGCTGAACCTGCCGGCGCTGCAGCGCCCGGCCGTACCGGTGGTGGCCGGGGCCCTGCATGTGGCCGCGTTCAACCTGGAGAACTTCTTCAATGGCGACGGCCAGGGCGGCGGTTACCCGACCCTGCGTGGCGCCCGGACGCTGGCCGAACATCACGCGCAGAAAGCCAAGCTGGTCGCCACCATCAACGCGCTCGGCGCCGATGTCGCGGCGCTGATGGAACTGGAGAACGATGGTTACGGCCCGCAGTCGGCGATCGCCCAGCTGGTCGATGCGCTCAATGCTGACCGGGGCCAGGGTGCCGACTGGCGCTTCATCGACGCGAAGCAGGGGCCGGGTGACAACCCGATCCGGGTCGGCATCATCTACCGTGCCACGCGCGTGACCCCGGTCGGCGCCCCCGCCGTGCTGGAGAAGGAGCCCTTCGGCGAGCGCAGCCGCGTGCCGCTGGCGCAGGCCTTCCGCGCGGGCAAGGGCGCGCCGTTCGTGGTCGTGGCCAATCACTTCAAATCCAAGGGCTGCTCGGACGCGACCGGCGCCGATGCCGATCAGAAGGACGGCCAGGCCTGCTGGAATGCCACCCGGGTCGCCTCGGCCACGCTGCTGGACCAGTGGCTGGCGACCGACCCCACCGGTGCGGGTACCCGCGATGCGGTGCTGCTGGGCGACTTCAACGCCTACGCGATGGAAGACCCGATCCGCACCCTGCACGCGGCCGGCTGGCGGGATGCGTTCGCAGTGGCCAAGGTCGAACACCCTTACAGCTATGTCTACAACGGCATGACCGGCCGGCTGGACCATGCGCTGTTGAGCCCGGGCATGGCCAAGCGCCTGCGTGCGGCGGCGGAGTGGCACATCAATGCCGATGAAGCTGACGATGTGGGCTACCGCGACCGCAACGAAGCGGGCCCGTGGCGCAGCTCGGACCATGATCCGCTGTTGCTGGGGTTTGATCGCTGATCCCGGTCACCGTCGCGTTGCCTTGGTAGTGCCGGCCGCTGGCCGGCACCGCATCAGTCGGTTACCACGTGCCCCACGCGATCAACCCGATCGCCGCCACGGCCAACCCGAGGCCCACCCGGTTCCACACACTGGTGCGCTCGCCGAAACCGAGGATGCCCACCAGCGCGCCCAGCACCACCACGCCGATGTTCATGCCGGCGAACACCACCGCCGGGCTGTCCGGCAGATGCTGGTGGGCGCGCACGTAGAACAGGATGTTGCCGAAGTTGAGCAGGCCGAGCAGGGCGCCGCCGACCCCGTTGCGCCACTGCAGGCGGGCGATCCCGCGCAGGTGGCGCCATAGCTGCAGGATGAGCATCAGCACGAAGGCCAGGCTGAAGCTGACCAGAAGCGCCGCCATCGAGGGCGTACCCGACAACGCCACCTTCTTGAGCAGGATGTCGACCAGGGCGTAGCCCACCCACACCGCCAGCAGCCACGGCCAGGCCCGCCCACCGGAGGGCTCGGCCGCCCCGGCGCGCGGGCGCACGCTGATCCCCAGGATCGCCAGCAGGCCCAGCCCCAGGCCGGCCAGCTTCCAGCCGTTGGCGCTCTCGCCGAACACCAGGAACGCAGCCAGCAGCGAAAGCAGCAGCGACAATCGCTGGGCCACATCGCTGCGCACGATCCCGGCACGGGTCACTGCGCGGGCCATCATCAGGAAGATCGCCGGCAACGCCACGGCCAGGCAGAGCAGGGCGGCCCACGGCGCGTGCGGGGTCTGCAGCGAGGCCAGCGAGGGCTGCAGCAGCACCGCGCTGAGCACGCTGGCGACCAGGTAATTCCAGGTCACCACCTGCGGCATGTCCAGCCGCTGGCGCGGCGCCAGCTTCAGCAGGACCGACACCAGCACGCTGCAGAGAACGCTGAAAACCAGATAGTGCATGTACGGATCCGGCGGGGGCGGCGGTGAAGCACGCGGAGGGACGGTATTATGACGCCATGCACAATCCCCCATTTCCCCAAGAAAGCGGTGCGCTGACGCTGGACGGACCGGTCGGTCCGCTGGATGTCGTGGTTGATCTGCCCGAGGCCGATGTCGCGGTGCAGCCGGTGGTGGCGATCGTCTGCCACCCCCTGTCCACCGAGGGCGGCAGCATGCACAACAAGGTGGTGACCATGGCCGCGCGCTCGTTGCGCGACCTGGGCATCGCCACCGTGCGCTTCAACTTCCGCAGCGTCGGCGATTCGGCCGGCAGCTTCGACAACGGCGTGGGCGAGCAGGACGACCTCAAGGCCGTTGCCGCCTGGGTCCGTGCACAGCGGCCGGGCCAGGACCTGTGGCTGGCCGGTTTCAGCTTTGGTGCGTACGTCTCGTTGCGCGCCGCGGGCGACCTTCAGCCGACCACGCTGATCTCGATCGCGCCG
Organism: Stenotrophomonas sp. IS26; assembly: GCF_054188265.1. Classification (NCBI taxonomy): domain Bacteria; kingdom Pseudomonadati; phylum Pseudomonadota; class Gammaproteobacteria; order Lysobacterales; family Lysobacteraceae; genus Stenotrophomonas; species Stenotrophomonas sp. IS26. The sequence continues at coordinate 135,137 of NZ_JBSZJV010000011.1, read as the reverse complement.
CCCGCCGGGCGCTGGGACTTCGAGGGCATGCAGCCCCCGGCCCAGTGGCTGGTGATCCAGGGCGAGGAAGACGAGATCGTCGATCCGCAGGCGGTCTATGACTGGCTGGACGGCCTGGACGCACCGCACGAACTGGTGCGCATGCCCGATACCAGCCATTTCTTCCACCGCAAGATCGTCGACCTGCGCGGCGCGCTCATCCATGGCGTCAAGCAGTGGCTGCCCAACGGCGCCTCCGACGCGGCCCCCGACGCAGCATGAGCGAGACCGTGATGACCCCGTCGCAGCGCTACGCCGATGGCGTGGCCCGGGGCGAATGGCAGAACGACCCGGCCCAGCACGCCGCCCTGGCCGAGCTGGACCGCATCCATCTGGCGCTGGTCGACAGCGCGCAGGACGGCTGGCTGGATCGCCTCTCCGCATTCTGGAAGAAGCCCGAGCCGGTCAAGGGCCTGTATTTCTGGGGCGGGGTGGGGCGCGGCAAGACCTTCCTGGTCGATCTGTTCTATGACGGCCTGCCGATCGAGCAGAAGTACCGCACCCATTTCCACCGTTTCATGCGTGGCATCCACGAGCGCCTGCGCGAGCACCAGGGGCAAAGCGATCCGCTGGCGAAGATCGCCCAGGAGTGGCGCAGCAAACTGCGCGTGCTGGTGCTGGACGAGTTCTTCGTCACCGACATCGGTGATGCAATGCTGCTGGCGCGCCTGCTCGAGCGCATGTTCGCCGAGGGTGTGACCCTGGTGACCACCTCCAATACCGCCGTGGAAAACCTGTACCTCAACGGCCTGCAGCGCGACAGCTTCATGCCCGCGATCGGGCTGCTGCAGACCTACTGCGTGGAGCTGTACGCCGAAGGCACCGAGGACTACCGCATGCGCGCGCTGACCCGCTCGCCGGTGTACCAGTCCCCGATCGATGCCGGCAGCGATGCCTGGCTGGCCGGCCGCTGGGCCGAGCTCAGCGGTGGGCAGCCGGCCAAGGCGGGCAACATCGAGATCGAGGCGCGCAAGATTCCGGTGCGCGGCCGCGGCAAGAGCATCGTCTGGTTCGATTTCAAGGCGCTGTGCGAAGGCCCGCGTGGCCCCTCGGATTACATCGAGATCGCGCACGAGTTCAACACCGTGCTGCTCGGGGACATCCCGCACTTCGACACACTCAACGAAGATGCCGCGCGCCGCTTCGTCAACCTGATCGACGAGCTGTACGACCGCCACGTCAACCTGGTCTGCACCGCGACCGATTCACCGGTCGGGCTGTATTCGGGCATCCGCCTGCAGGGCGCGTTCGAACGTACCGCCTCGCGCCTGATCGAAATGCAGAGCGCCGAGTACCTGGGCACCCCGCACCGCGCGTAGCTCCGCGCCATGCGTGGATGCTCTCTACAACGGCGGCAACACCAACGCATCTCCGCGCGGCAGTTCGTGCGCGATCGGCACCGCTGCGTCCTCGTCGCGGTCCATCACCATCATCGCCAGCGGCTTGCCCTGGTAGCGCACCTCCAGCGACTGCTGGATCGCATCCAGCGCCAGCACCTGCGTGCACAGCGACTGGGCCTGCGCCTCCAGCGCCTGCCCGCGCGCCTCCATGCGGCGCTCCAGGTCGGCCTCCATCTGCTCGGCGCGGGCCTCGATCCGGTCCGAGCCGCCGGTCAGCATCGTCCACATCACGCCGCGGGCCAGCGAGGCCGACATCGACTCGGCGGCCTGCTCGATGCGCGCCTCGAACTGCTCGCCGAACAGATCCTGCTCCCAGATCCCGCGGCCAAGGGTACGGCCGACGTACGCGTGGGCATCCTTGCGCAGCCCGTCCACCTCGCGCGCCCTGCGGCGGCTGCCGGTCATGATTTCCACCGTGGCGCCCAGCGCATCGAAGGCGATGTCCGTGGCCTCGCCGGCCACTCCGGCCACGGCAGGCACCAGCTGGCGGGTGCCCCATTCGAGCTGGCGCAGGCGCTGGGCGTCGGCGTCGCTGACCGGGATCGGCTGGCGATCGATGTTCAGCTCGCCATCGTGGAAGAAGATCTCCGCCGGCACCTGCTCGCGGTTGCGCAGCCAGATCCCGCCGCTGTCCACCAGCACGTTGTAGGGCGTGCTCACCCCGCACTGGCGTGAGGAAAGCGCTGGCGCCTTGGTCCCGCCGGCAGCGGCAGCACCGGCCACGGTCAGGCCCAACATCAGACAGCCGGTCAGGGGCAGGCGCATGGTCGCGTTCATATATAAGGAGGCGTATCAGAGCGTGGCACCCCGCAGCCACCCCGGCGCGGGTCGGAAGTCACCCTGACCGGCGGTCATTCGTTAGGCCGGTGTGAGGCCCGCTGTTCCGTTTTTCGCGACCCTGCGTCGCATCCGGCATCGACGTTTTGGCCTTGACTGCGCACTCGCTTTCGACGGGTCCAGACCGTTCGTCGGACGCCCTTCAGGCCCGGTCCTTGCGCCGCAAGGGATTGGAGAAATTCACTACATTTGGCGTTGACGACACCTGGTACCCCCACTATCTTGTGGCCGTCGGTACCGCCGACCACAAGTCGACGGGAGTATTGCCTTCACGCCGATGGCCTGAAGACCTACTGACAACCGCACGAAGTACAGCGTGTGGTGCCGGTCGCAGGATTCTCCGGGGGGAGAGGACCGGTGACGCAGGGGAACCGCCCGCAGGCTTGCCTGCCCGGGTCGCGGCTCCTGCGACGCCGATAGTCCACCCTGAGCATCTCTGCATCGGTTCCGGCGCCTGCCAGGCAGACCCCGCTGTACCACCCCAAATCACGCCAAGAGGAAAACGCCGTGAGCACCGAAACCAGCGCAGCTATCGATAAGGAAAGCGAATTCCTGCTGACCTCGCCGCCCACGGCGACCGCCATGAGCGTGACCAAGCGCAATGGCACGACCGAACTGGTGGACCTGAACAAGATCGTGCGCGCTGTACAGCGCTGCTGCGAAGGTCTGCATGCGGTGGATCCGATGCGCGTTGCGACCCGCACCATCTCCGGCCTGTACAACGGCGCGACCACCCAGGAGCTGGACGAACTGTCCATCCGCACCTCGGCGCTGCTGATCGGTGAAGAGCCCGAATACGGCCGCCTCGCTGCGCGCCTGCTGGCCAACTTCATCGCCAAGGAAGTGTCCGGCCAGGAAATCCATGCGTTCTCGCAGTCGGTCGGCCGCGGCCACGAAGTGGGCCTGATCAACGCGCGCCTGCTGGAATTCGTGCAGGTCAACGCCCGCAAGCTCAACGACGCGATCGATCCGTCGCTGGACCTGCATTTCGATTACTTCGGCCTGCGTACCCTGTACGACCGTTACCTGCTGCGTCATCCGCACACCCGCAAGGTGATCGAGACCCCGCAGCAGTTCTTCCTGCGCATCGCCAGCGCGCTGAGCGAAGACGTGCCGGAAACCCTCGCGCTGTACAAGCGCATGGGCAACCTGGATTACCTGCCGTCCAGCCCGACCCTGTTCAACTCCGGCACCACGCACGAGCAGCTGTCCTCGTGCTTCCTGCTGGATTCGCCGCAGGATTCGCTGGAGTCGATCTACGCCAAGTACGGCGATATCGCCCAGCTCTCCAAGTTCAGCGGCGGCATCGGCGTCAGCTACAGCCGCGTGCGTTCGCGTGGTTCGCTGATCAAGTCGACCAACGGCCATTCCAACGGCATCGTGCCGTGGCTGAAGACCATGGATTCGTCCGTGGCGGCGGTGAACCAGGGTGGCAAGCGCAAGGGCGCGGCCTGTGTGTACCTGGAAACCTGGCACGCCGATATCGAGGACTTCCTCGAACTGCGTGACAACACCGGCGACGAATCGCGCCGTGCGCACAACCTGAATCTGGCCAACTGGATCCCCGACCTGTTCATGCAGCGCGTCGAGGCCGACCAGGAATGGTCGCTGTTCGATCCGAGCGTGGTGCCCGAGTTCACCGATCTGTTCGGCGAAGCCTTCGAACAGGCTTACCTGCAGGCCGAAGCCCAGGGCAAGGCCCAGCGCACCATCTCCGCACGCAAGCTGTACTCGCGGATGATGCGTACCCTGGCCGAGACCGGCAACGGCTGGATGACGTTCAAGGACAAGTGCAACCGCGCCAGCAACCAGACGCTGCGCCCGGGCAACGTGATCCACCTGTCCAACCTGTGCACCGAAATCCTGGAAATCACCTCGGCCGAAGAGACCGCGGTGTGCAACCTGGGCTCGATCAACCTGGGCAATCATTTCGACGGCCACGGCGAGTTCGATTTCGACAAGCTGGCCGACACCGTGCGCCTGGCCGTGCGTCAGCTCGACCGCGTGATCGACCTGAACTTCTACCCGATCGAAACCGCCCGCCGCGGCAACCTGCGCTGGCGCCCGGTCGGCCTGGGCTGCATGGGCCTGCAGGACGTGTTCTTCCGCAAGCGTCTGGCCTTTGACAGTGCCGAAGCCCGCGCGCTGTCCAAGCAGATCGCCGAAACGATCTACTTCCACGCGCTGGAAACCTCGTGCGAGCTGGCCCAGGAACGCGGCAAGCACCCGTCCTTCGCCGACACCCGTGCGGCCAGCGGCGAGCTGCAGTTCGATGCCTGGAACGTGGTGCCCGAAGACACCGCACGTTGGGATGCCCTGCGTGAGCGCATCAAGGAACACGGCCTGCGCAACTCGCTGCTGATCGCGATCGCCCCGACCGCGACCATCGCCTCGATCGCCGGTTGCTACGAGTGCGTCGAGCCGCAGGTGTCCAACCTGTTCAAGCGCGAAACGCTGTCCGGCGACTTCCTGCAGGTCAACCGTTACCTGGTGAACGAGCTGAAGAAGCTCGGCCACTGGACCCCGGAAATGCGCGACGCGATCAAGCTGGCCGAAGGCTCGATCCAGGGCATCACCCAGATCCCGGAAACGCTGCGCCACATCTACCGCACCGCTTGGGAACTGCCGATGCGTTCGCTGATCGACATGGCCGCCGACCGCGGCGCGTTCATCGACCAGTCCGCCTCGCTCAACCTGTTCATGGAAAGCCCGAACATCGGCGCGATGTCCTCCATGTACATGTACGCCTGGAAGCAGGGCATCAAGACCACGTACTACCTGCGTTCGCGCCCGGCGACCAAGATCGCCAAGACGACCGTCAGCAGCTACACCCCGGTCGAAGCCGTCGCCTGCTCGCTGGAAAACCCGGAAAGCTGCGAGGCGTGCCAGTAAACAAGGCGTGCCGGCCCACCCGGCCGGCACCGCCGGGTGCACGGACGGAAAATCACACATTCGGTAGCTACCGACCGTTGGTCGGTAGTCGCCAAGAAGGACGAAACACCATGGCCGACAAGCCTGCTCAAATGCTGCTCGATCCAGGTTTTGAACTGACGTTGCGCCCGATGCGCTACCCGCAGTTCTATGACATGTATCGCAATGCGATCAAGAACACCTGGACGGTCGAGGAAATCAATTTCCAGATCGACATCAGTGACCTGCACGGCAAGATGTCGCCGGGCGAGCGCCACCTGATCCACCGTCTGGTCGCGTTTTTCGCCACCGGCGATTCGATCGTGTCCAACAATCTGGTGCTGAACCTGTATCAGCATCTGAATGCGCCGGAAGCGCGCATGTACCTGTCGCGCCAGCTGTACGAAGAAGCGCTGCACGTGCAGTTCTACCTGACCCTGCTGGACAACTACCTGCCGGATCCGGACGAGCGCGCCAAGGCGTTCGACGCGGTGGAGAACATCGATTCGATCAAGAAGAAGGCGGACTTCTGCTTCAAGTGGATCGATTCGATCCAGAACCTGAAGCGCATCGAGACCCGTGATGAGCGTCGCCAGTTCCTGCTCAACCAGATCTGCTTCGCGGCATGCATCGAGGGCCTGTTCTTCTTCGCGGCCTTCGCCTACGTGTACTACTTCCGTTCGCGCGGCCTGCTCAACGGTCTGGCCTCGGGCACCAACTGGGTGTTCCGCGACGAGAGCGCGCACATGGAGTTCGCCTTCGAGTGCGTGGATGTGATCCGCGAGGAAGAGCCGGACCTGTTCGACGATGCGATGAAGCAGGAGGTCTACGACATGCTGGCCGATGCGATCGAGTGCGAAGTGCAGTTCGCCGAGGACGTGCTGTCGGGCGGTGTGGCGGGCATTTCGACGCGTGACATGCGCCAGTATCTGCAGCATTGCGCGGACAATCATTTCCATCGCCTGGGCATGGAGAAGAAGTACAACGTGCGCAATCCGCTGAGCTTCATGGAGCTGCAGGATGTGCAGGAGTTGACCAACTTCTTCGAGCGTCGTTCGTCGGCCTACCAGGTGGGCGTGAAGGGCGAAGTGTCGTTCGACATGTCGTTCTGATCTGACGCTCACGTCGTGATGTCGAAAAGCCCCGGCCTTGTTCCGGGGCTTTTTCGTTTCCCGCTTTACTCGCTGAAGCGATGAAGCGATGAAGCGATTAAGCGATGAAGCGATTAAGCGATGAAGCGATTAAGCGATGAAGCGATGAAGCGATGAAGCGATGAAGCGATGAAGCATTGAAGCAAGAGCGTTGGCGTCCGGATGCTGCGAGTGGAAGTGACCCGGGCAGGCGAATGCTGGACCCGCCGTGAACACGTCCGTGTGGGCTCGTGGGCCGCATCCATGCGGCCCCAACGGTCCTGCATTCGCCTGCCCGGGTCACTTCTCACGGATCTCCCAGTGCGGTTGGAAAGGCACTTTGCTTCTGATGGCTTCTACTGTCGTGGCATGCCTTCCTATCACACGTTGGGTAGAGCCGAGCCATGCTCGGCTGCTCTTCCTTCCCCACACCACGTCGCGTAAGCATCCGCTGGAACTGCTCTCCCCACCGCGCAACGACACACTATCCAGAGGAGGTCGGGGGCCCATTTGCAGGACCATTAAGCGGCATGGATGCCGCTTACGAGCCTACATGGGTGAGAACGCATTGCCTGCGAGGTATTGCCTCGCATGCGTTCGAACGCACAGCCGCCGGCGGCTGGGCCGGGCCGCGGAGCGGGATTTACGGCGCGTCCCGCAAAGGGGCCCCCGACCTCCTCGAACCGATAGAGATAAAGGCGCCAAGAACGCCCTACGCGACCAACCCTCCCCCTGTCGTATCATCCGCGCCACCCCACACACATTCCCGGCCCCCGCCATGACCCCCATCCCTGAAACCATCCCGCCCATCGAAGTCCGCATGGCCGAGATCGTGTTCCCCAACCACACCAATCACCTGGGCACCCTGTTCGGTGGCCAGGCACTGGCATGGATGGACAAGGCGGCGTTCCTGGCCGCCGCCCGCTACTCCCGCCGTACCGTGGTCACCGCGCGCTCGGACCAGGTCGATTTCAAGCTGCCGATCCGCATCGGCCAGATGGTGGAGACCGTCGGCCGCATCGTTGAAGTGGGCCGCAGCTCGATGAAGGTGGAGGTTGAACTGATCGCCGAAGACCTCCACACCGGTGAGCGCAAGCTGTGTACGCGCGGGCACTTCGTGATGATCGCGCTGGATGCCGATGGCCATCCGACCAGCGTCCCGTCGCTGCCGGGTGACATCCCGGGCCCGTAAGCGGCCAGCGATTGCCTCTCTGTCCCTGCGCCCCCATCTGCTGATCATGAGCACACCTCTCGCCGAGTTCATCGACCGCGCCCAGCGCCTGTTCGTGCTGACCGGCGCAGGCTGCAGCACCGATTCGGGCATCCCGGATTACCGCGATGCCGATGGGCAGTGGAAGCGGACGCCGCCGGTCACCTACCAGGCCTTCATGGGCGAGCTGGCCACCCGCCAGCGTTATTGGGCGCGCAGCCTGCTGGGCTGGCCCCGGTTCGGGTGGGCCCAGCCGAACGGCACGCATGCCGCGCTCGCCGCGCTGGAAGCCCGGGGGCAGGTCGAGCTGCTGCTCACTCAGAATGTGGACCGGCTGCATCAGCGGGCGGGCAGCGAGGCGGTGATCGATCTGCATGGGCGGCTGGACCAGGTGCGCTGCATGGGCTGTGAAGCACGCACTCCGCGCGAGGCGTTCCAGCACCGGCTGCTGGCGCTCAACCCGGACTGGGAGCATCTGGAGGCCGCACAGGCGCCCGATGGCGATGCCGATCTGGAGATGGATTTCTCCGCCTTCCAGGTGCCGGCCTGCCCGGGCTGCGGCGGCGTGCTCAAGCCGGATGTGGTGTTCTTCGGTGAAAGCGTGCCGCGCGAGCGGGTCGCCACCGTCCACGACCATCTGCAGCGGGCCGATGCGGTGCTGGTGGTCGGCTCCTCGCTGATGGTCTATTCCGGGTTCCGCTTCGTGCAGGCGGCCGCGCAGGCCGGGGTGCCGATCGCTGCGCTCAACCGCGGCCTCACCCGTGCCGACGCGCTGCTGAGCCTGAAAGTCGACCAATCCTGCGCCGAGGCGCTGGCCTTCCTGCTGCCGGGAACCGCCGCCGCCTGAGCCGCTACGAAACACTGATCCACTGGCACGGTTGCCTCCGCCGCCGCACAGGAGTGCAATGGCGCCCGGTTACATTTCCTCTTCCCGAGTTCCCCCCTTGAGCCAGCTCTTCTCCTCCATCCCCTTCGGCCCGCTGACCCTGCCCAACCGCATCGTGATCGCGCCGATGTGCCAGTACTCCTGCGTCGACGGCCTTGCCAACGACTGGCACCGCATCCATCTCGGGCAGCTCTCGCAGTCCGGCGCCGGCCTGCTGATCCTGGAAGCCACCGCCGTGCTGCCGGAAGGCCGCATCAGCTGGGCCGATCTGGGCCTGTGGGATGACGCCACCGAAGCCGCGCTGGCCTCGGTCGTGGCCTCGGTCAAGCAGTGGTCGCCGATGCCGCTGGGCGTGCAGCTGGGTCACGCTGGCCGCAAGGCCTCGGTCAACAAGCCGTGGGAAGGTGGCGGTGCGATGGACCCATCCGATCCGCGTGCCTGGCCCACAGTCGCGCCGTCTGCGCTGCCGTTCGCCAAGACCGATCCGACGCCGACCGAACTGGACCTGGCCGGTATCGATGCGGTGGTCGAAGCCTTCGCGGCTGCGGCTCGTCGCGCCGAACGCGTCGGCATGGACCTGATCGAACTGCACGCCGCGCACGGGTACCTGCTGCACCAGTTCCTGTCGCCGCTGAGCAATCGCCGCGAGGACGACTACGGTGGCTCGCTGGAGAACCGCATGCGCCTGCTGGTGCGCGTGTTCGACGCCGTGCGCGAGGCCGTCTCCGATCGCATCGCGGTGGGTGTGCGCATCTCCGCCAGCGACTGGGTGGCCGGCGGCTGGGATATCGAGCAGACCACGACCCTGGCGCATGTGCTGGACGCGCGCGGCTGCCAGTTCCTGCATGTCTCCAGCGGTGGCAACGACCCGCGCCAGCAGATACCGCTGTCGCCGGGCTACCAGGTGCCGTTCGCGCAGGCGATCAAGGCGCACAAGCTGCGCATGCCGGTCATCGCGGTGGGCCTGATCACCGAGCCCTCGCAGGCCGAATCGATCCTGCGCCATGGTCATGCCGATGCGATCGCGCTGGCCCGCGGCATCCTCTACGACCCGCGCTGGCCGTGGCATGCCGCCGCGGCACTGGGCGATTCGGTGGCTCCGGCACCGCAGTACCTGCGCTGCGAACCGCGCGAAGCCCGCGGTGTGTTCATCGCGCCGGAACGCTGACACGCGGAAGGGAGTGCCGGCCGCTGGCCGGCATCCCGGGTGAGCCTGCCCTCAGCCGGCATCCACCCGCCACGCCGGCGGCAGCCCCTCGATGATGTGCTGCATCAGCGCCCGCACCTTCGGGGTCAGATCGCGGCGATCGCTGACGCACAGGAACAACCGCATCGGTTCCGGTGAGGCCTGGGTGCTCTGCGCATCGCCGGGTTCGAACAGCGCCTGCAGCTCGCCGCGCGCGAGATAGGGCGCGGCCACGAATGCCGCCAGCCGGGTGATGCCGCCGCCGGCCACCGCCATCTCGGCCAGCGCGTCGATGTCGTCGCTGACCAGCGCCGGGGCCACCTCGGCATCGAAGCGCATGCCGTCGCGTACGAAGCCCCAAGGCAGATAGCGCCCATCCAGCGGGTAGCGCAGCAGCAGGCAACGATGCTCGCGCAGCGCCTCCGGTGTGAGCGGGATGCCGGCCCGCGCGAGATACGACGGTGCCGCGCAGAACACGAACGGCACCTGCGCGATCGGCCGGGCCACCAGGCCTTCCTCCAGCTGCGGTTCGATCCGGATGCTCACGTCCACGTCTTCGTGCGCGTGGTCGACGCTGCGGTCGGTGAGCAGCAGCTCGATCGCCAGGCGGCGGAAGCGGGCCTGCAGCGCGGGCAGCAACGGGGCCAGCGCGTGCCGGCCGAACGCGGTGCTGCTGGCGATCCGCAGCCGCCCTTCAGGCGTGGCATCGAGGTCGGTCACGGCGGCCTGGGCGCGCTGCAGGTCGCGCTCGATGTGGCGCACCTGGGCCAGGTACAGCGCACCGCGCTCGGTCAGGGCCAGGGTACGGGTGGTGCGGTTGAGCAGGCGCACACCCAGATGCGCCTCCAGCCGGGCGATGTTCTGCCCGACCGCCGCCGGGCTGACCCCCAGCGTGCGCGCGGCCGCGGCCAGGCTGCCGGCGTCGGCGGTCCGGATGAAGCTGCGGATTGACTGGAGAATGTTCATGCTGGCCGCCATTCTCGCGCTCCATTGGAAAGAATTTCTTTATAAAGCGCCAAGCCCATCCGGTCTACCCGCCCCGGCGGCGGCTGCTTATCGTGCCTGTCCCGCAATCGCCAGGTTGCCCGCTCGCCCGGCTCTGTTGCCCGGGCGACGCCGCGTCCGCGCTGTGCCGCCCCCGCTGCCGTCGCGTCCTGCGCACGGCCTGGCCGCCTTCCCCGGAGATGCACATGAACCCAGCGCTCGCCCCCCTCGATACCGACCCGCAGGAAACCCAGGAATGGCGTGAGTCGCTGGAGGCGGTCATCCATGCCGCCGGCCGGCCGCGCGCGCATTACCTGATGGACCAGTTGACCGAGCTGGACACGGCCCGCCATGGGGATCTGCATGGCCGCGTCTGGACGGCGTATACCAACACCATTCCGGTCGAGCGCCAGCCCGCCTACCCGGGCGATCTCGGCATCGAGCGCCGCCTCAACGCGATGATCCGCTGGAACGCGATGGTCATGGTGCTGCGCGCCGGCAAGCACTCCAACGTGGGCGGCCACATCGCCACCTACCAGTCCGCGGCGGTGCTGTACGACGTCGGCTTCGATCACTTCTTCCGTGGCCGTACCGGCACCTTCGATGGCGACATGATCTACATCCAGGGCCATTCGGCGCCCGGCATCTACGGCCGCGCGTTCGTCGAAGGCCGCATCGCACCGGAACGCATGGACAACTTCCGCCGCGAATCCGATCGCGAGGGTCTGTCTTCGTATCCGCACCCGCGCCTGATGCCGGACTTCTGGCAGTTCCCCACCGTCTCGATGGGGCTGGGCCCGCTCACCGCCGCCTACCAGGCGCGCTACATGCGCTACCTGGAATACCGCGGGCTGAAGGAGCACCAGGGCCGCAAGGTCTGGGCGTTCCTCGGCGATGGCGAAATGGACCAGCCCGAATCGCTGGCCGCGATCTCGGTGGCCGGCCGCGAGCGCCTGGACAACCTGGTGTTCGTGGTGAACTGCAATCTGCAGCGGCTGGATGGCCCGGTGCGCGGCAACGCCAAGGTGATCCAGGAACTGGAAGGCACCTTCCGCGCCGCCGGCTGGAATGTCATCAAGGTGATCTGGGGCGGCGGCTGGGACGCGCTGCTGGCCAAGGACCGCACCGGCCTGCTGCGCCAGCGCATGATGGAATGCGTGGATGGCGACTACCAGACCTTCAAGTCGCAGAACGGTGCCTACGTGCGCGAGCATTTCTTCGGCAGGTATCCCGAACTGCTGGCGCTGGTCGCGGACCTGAGCGATGACGAGATCTGGGCGCTCGCCCGCGGCGGTCACGATCCGCAGAAGGTGTACGCCGCCTACGCGCAGGCCGTCGCCGGCAATGGTCGCCCGAGCGTGATCCTGGCCAAGACGGTCAAGGGGTTCGGCATGGGCGAGGCCGGTGAAGGGCAGAACATCAATCACCAGCTCAAGAAGATGAGCGCCGATGCCGTGCGTGCGTTCCGTGACCGGTTCGATCTGCCGGTCAGCGACGACCAGCTGGAAGACATGCCGTACCTGCGCCCCGCGCCGGGCAGTGCCGAGGCGCGCTATTTCGCGCAGCGTCGCCAGGCCCAGGGCGGCCAGCTGCCCGCGCGGGTGACCCACGTCGATCCGTTGCCAGTGCCGGCGTTGTCGGCGTTCGCCACCCAGTTGCAGGGCAGTGGCGAACGTGGCCAGTCCACCACGATGGGCTTCGTGCGCATCCTCACCACGCTGCTCAAGGACCCCGAACTGGGCAAGCTGATCATTCCCATCGTGCCCGATGAATCACGCACGTTCGGCATGGAAGGCCTGTTCCGCCAGATCGGCATCCACTCCTACCTCGGCCAGTTGTACACCCCGCAGGACGCCGGCCAGCTGAGCTATTACAAGGAAGCCAAGGACGGCCAGATCCTGCAGGAGGGCATCAACGAATCCGGCGCGATCTGCTCGTGGATCGCCGCCGGTACCGCGTACAGCAACCACGGCCTGGCCACGATTCCGTTCTACATCTTCTATTCGATGTTCGGCCTGCAGCGCGTTGGCGACCTGGCCTGGGCGGCTGCCGATGCACGTACCCGCGGCTTCCTGCTCGGCGCCACGTCCGGCCGCACCACGCTGATGGGCGAGGGCCTGCAGCACGACGACGGCCACAGCCACGTGCTGTCCTCGGTGATCCCCAGCTGTGTGTCCTATGACCCGACCTACAACTTTGAACTCGCGGTGATCATCCAGGACGGCCTGCGCCGGATGTACGTGGACCAGGAAGATATCTACTACTACATCACCGTGCTCAACGAGGCCTATCCGCACCCGGCACTGCCCGAAGGCAGCGAAGCAGGCATCCTCAAGGGCCTGTACCTGCTGCATCCCGCTGCCGCCGACAGCGACCCGGCGCTGCGCGTGCAGCTGATGGGCAGTGGCGCGATCCTGCGCGAGGTGGAAGCCGCGGCCACGCTGCTGCAGCAGGACTTCGGCATCGCCAGCGATGTGTGGAGCGCCACCAGCCTCACCGAACTGCGCCGTGATGGCCTGGCGGCAGAGCGCTGGAACCTGCTGCATCCCGTGGAGGAACCGCGGGTGCCGTATGTGCAGCAATGCCTGGCCGCGCACCCGGGCCCGGTGATCGTGGCCACCGACTACATGAAGATCGTCGGCGACCAGATCCGCCCCTTCATCGACGGCCGTCGCTTCACCGCCCTGGGCACGGATGGCTTCGGCCGCTCGGATACGCGCGAGTCATTGCGTACATTCTTTGAAGTGGACCGCCACTTCATCGTGCTCGCCGCGCTCAAGTCGCTGGCCGACGAGGGCCGGATCGAACGGGCCCAGCTGCAGGTGGCGATCGACCGCTATGGCATCGATGTGGAGAAGGTGGATCCGGTGTCGGTGTAGTCGCGGGGCCCGCTGCCCTTGGTTGCATCTGAGAGCATCGTCCGCAGCCCGGCGGTGCTCGCTTACACTGGTCGGATGCGCCCCGATTCCATCCTCACCCTGTCATGCCCGGACCGTACCGGGATCGTCTACCGTGTGTCCGGCCTGCTGTTCGAGCTGGGCTGCAACATCCTCGATGCCCAGCAGTTCGGCGACGACGAGAGCGGCCGGTTCTTCCTGCGCGTGCATTTCGACCGTGCCGCCGAGCAGTCACTGGGCGACGTGGAAGCCCGCATGGCCACCCTGGCCGCCGAGTTCGGGATGGACTGGCAGCTGCATGACGCCCGCCGTCGTGCGCGCCTGCTGGTGTTGGTGAGCAAGCAGGGGCATTGCCTCAACGACCTGCTGTTCCGTGCGCACAGCCGGCAGCTGCAGGTGGATATCGCGGCGGTGGCCTCCAATCACGAGGACTTCGCTGCCCTGGCCGGCTCCTACGGCGTGCCGTTCCATCACCTGCCGGTCAACGCGGACAACCGCACCGTGCAGGAGCAGCAGATCATCGATCTGGTGGAGCGCGAGCAGATCGACCTGGTGGTGCTGGCGCGTTACATGCAGATTCTGTCGCCGCGCCTGTGCGAGGCGCTGGCCGGGCGCGCGATCAACATCCACCACAGCTTCCTGCCCAGCTTCAAAGGCGCACAGCCGTACCACCAGGCACACGCGCGCGGGGTCAAGATCATCGGCGCCACCGCGCACTATGTGACCCCGGATCTGGACGAAGGCCCGATCATCGAGCAGGACGTGGCGCGCGTGGATCACGCGATGACGCCACGCGATCTGGTGCGGCTGGGTAGCGATACCGAATCGCAGGTACTGGCGCGCGCGGTACGGCGGCATGTGGAGCACCGGATCCTGCGCAACGGGCATCGCACGGTCGTGTTCCGCTGACCGGTAGGTACCGACCGTTGGTGGGTACGACACTCCGGTAGTGCCGGCCGCTGGCCGGCTCATCGCACGACCCAAACGGTATCGGGAGCCGGCCAGCGGCCGGCACTACCAGCGCACGGCCGGCACCAGACGGTCGTTCTTTGATCCGGTAGGTACCGACCGTTGGTCGGTACGCCGTTCCGGCCGGCGCCTTGACTCGCCCGTCAGATCAGCGCGATTTTCGCCTTGGCCAACGCTTCGCGCACCATCCCATCATTGGCCTCGGTCACCGGCCGGGTCAGGTCCCAATGGAACTTCACCCGGAACCCGGACTTCACCGCATCCTGCGCGCTCCACAACACGCAGTAATCGCGCGCCAGACCGCACACGTGCACCTCGCGGATGCCGCGTTCGTGCAGCCACCCGGCCAGGCCGGTCGCCGGGCGGGTGCCGTCAGGACCATGGTTCTCGCGGAACGCGCTGTAGGAGTCCACCTGCTGGCGCGTGCCCTTGCGCAGGATCAGGTCGGCCAGGGTCCAGTCCACGCCCGGATGCAGCACGGCGCCGTCGCTGCCTTGTACGCAGTGGTCCGGCCACAGCGTCTGCGGCTGCGCGTGCAGCAGGATCGCCTCGAACGGGAGATGCCCCGGGTGCTGGCTGGCAAAGGAGGCGTGGTCGGCCGGGTGCCAGTCCTGGGTCGCCACCACGGTGCGGTAATGGCGCTCGGCGAGCACCGCGGCGATGCCCGGCACGATCGCATCGCCGTCCACGCAGGCCAGTGCGCCACCAGGCATGAAGTCCGGCTGCAGGTCGATCACGACCAACGCGACATCGGCGGGGTAACGGCTCATGGCGGCTTCACGGCTGTGGGGACGCCCAGTCTAGCCGACGCCCCCGCAACGGTCAGTCGGCGTCGCCCTGCTTCAAGGTGCCATCGCCGTAGTACAGCACGCCCAGCTTGATCCGCTCGCGGCCGGTCTGGCGACGGTGGCGGTTGGCGTCGCGCAGTGAGTACACGCAGCCGCAGTATTCCTGTTGGTAGAACTGCTCGCGCTTGCTGATCTCCACCATCCGCGCGGCACCGCCGCCCTTGCGCCAGTTGTAATCCCAGTACTGGATGCCCGGGTAGTGTGCGGCGGCGCGGTGGCCGCAGTCGTTGATCTGGTTCATGTCCTTCCAGCGCGAAATGCCCAGCGAGCTGCTGATCACCGCAAAGCCGTTCTCGTGCGCATACAACGCGGTGCGCACGAAGCGCATGTCGAAGCACATCGTGCAGCGGATGCCGCGCTCGGGCTCGTTCTCCATGCCGCGGGCGCGGGCGAACCAGTTGTCGGTGTCGTAGTCAGCGTCGACGAACGGCACGCCATGCTTCTCGGCGAAGCGGATGTTCTCCTGCTTGCGCAGTTCGTATTCCTTTACCGGGTGGATGTTGGGGTTGTAGAAGAAGATCGTGTAGTCGATGCCGGAGGCGGTGATCGCTTCCATCACCTCGCCCGAACACGGCGCGCAGCACGAGTGCAGCAGCAGCTTGGTTTGGCCGTCGGGCAGGGACAGGGTCGGGCGGTCGATCGGTGTCAGGTCATGCGGGTTCATGCGTTTCTCGTCGACCCCACCGCCGGCAACGGCGGCGATGGGGTCCTTGGGGCGGTCTACAAGGGTCGGATCAGGCGGCGTTGGCGTCCGCGGTTTCCTCGCGCAGCTCACGCGCAGCGGCCACCAGAGCTTCCAGCGCGGCCCGGGTTTCCGGCCAGCCACGGGTCTTCAGGCCGCAATCCGGGTTGACCCAGATCTGCTCCGGGCGCAGTACTTCGGCGGCCTTGCGCAGCAGTGCCAGCATCTCGGCCTTGTCCGGCACGCGCGGGGAGTGGATGTCGTACACGCCCGGGCCGATCTCGTTGGGGTACTGGAAGCGCACGAAGGCATCCAGCAGCTCCATGCGTGAGCGGGAGGTCTCGATCGAGATCACGTCCGCGTCCATCGCAGCCACCGAGTGGATGATGTCGTTGAACTCGGAATAGCACATGTGGGTGTGGATCTGGGTCGCATCGCGCACGCCGCTGGCACTGATCCGGAAGGCTTCGACTGCCCAGTCCAGGTACTCGCGCCACTGTGCGCGGCGCAGCGGCAGGCCTTCGCGGATCGCCGGCTCGTCGATCTGGATCACGCCGATCCCGGCCGCTTCCAGGTCGGTCACTTCATCGCGCAGGGCCAGTGCGATCTGGCGACAGGTGTCCGCGCGGGACTGGTCGTCGCGTACAAATGACCACTGCAGCACCGTCACCGGGCCGGTCAGCATGCCCTTCATCGGCCGCTGGGTGAGCGACTGCGCGTACTGCGACCAGCGCACCGTCATCGGCTGAGGGCGGGTCACATCGCCGAAGATCACCGGCGGCTTCACGCAGCGCGAGCCGTAGCTCTGCACCCAGCCATTCCTGGTGAAGGCAAAGCCATCGAGCTGCTCGCCGAAGTACTCGACCATGTCGTTGCGCTCGAACTCGCCGTGCACCAGCACGTCCAGCCCGATCTGCTCCTGCACGCGCACGCAGTGCTCGGTCTGGGTGGCCAGGAACGCATCGTAGTCCGCATCGGAGAGCTTGCCGGCCTTGTTGCGGGCACGCGCCTCACGCACCTCCAGCGTCTGCGGGAACGAACCGATCGTGGTGGTCGGGAAGCGCGGCAGCTTCAGCGCGGCGGCCTGGGCCAGGTGGCGTTGCGGGTAGCGGCTGTGGCGCTGTGCATCGGCCGGGGTCAGCGAGGAAAGGCGCGCGGCGACGGCCGTGTTGTGCACGCGCGGCGAACGACGGCGCGATTCGATGCACGCACGCGAATGAGCCAGCGGTGCTTCGGCACGCGCCGGTGCATCGATCGCGTCGGCCAGTACGCGCAGCTCGCCGAGCTTCTGCCGGGAGAACGCCAGCCAGCTGCGCAGTTCGTCATCGAGCTTCTTTTCGTGGTCCAGATCGACCGGGGTATGCAGCAGCGAACACGACGGCGCCAGCCACAGCGCATCGCTGCCGACATGGCCGTGCGCGTAGCGCGCCAGCACCAGCGCGTTGTCCAGGTGGGTGCGCCAGATGTTGCGGCCGTTGACCAGCCCGGCCGACAGCACGCGACCGGCCGGCAGCGCCTTGATCACCGCATCGAGCTGTTCCGGCGCACGGACCAGATCCACATGCAGGCCATCGATCGGCAGCGAGGCGGCCAGCGCGAGGTTGTCCTCCAGCGCACCAAAGTACGTCGCCACCAGCACCTTGGGGCGGGCAGCCTGGGCCAGTACCGCGTAGGCATGCTCGTAGGCAGCACGTGTGGCCTCGTCCAGGTCCTGCACCAGCAGCGGCTCATCCAGCTGCACCCACGCCGCGCCGGCCGCCTTGAGCTCGCCCAGCAGCTGCACATACACCGGCAGCAGTGCATCCAGCAGGTCCAGTGCGTTGCTGCCGTCGGTGGTCTTGGACAAACGCAGGAAGGTCACCGGGCCGATCAGCACCGGACGGGTCTCGATCCCCAGCGCCTTGGCCTGGCGGTACTCGGCCAGCGGCTTGTCGCCGCGTACCGTGAAGGTCTGGCCGGCGTGCAGTTCGGGCACCAGGTAGTGGTAGTTGGTATCGAACCACTTGGTCATTTCCAGCGCATGCAGGTCGATGCCATCGCGCTGCAGGCCACGCGCCATCGCGAAATAGCCGCTCAGCGGCTCGGCATCGGCGAGCGCGCGGTAGCGGGTCGGGATCGCATCGAACAGGAAGGCCGCATCCAGCACCTGGTCATACAGGCTGAAATCGTTGCTCGGCGGCACATCCACGCCGGCCTCGCGCTGCAGCTGCCAGTGGCGTTCACGCAGCTCGGCCGCGGTGTCCTGCAGCGACGCGGCGGTGCTCTCGCCGGACCAGAAGGCTTCGAGCGCGCGCTTGAGTTCGCGCTTGGCACCGATGCGTGGAAAACCCAGGGTGGTAACAGTGGTCATTGGAACGTGTCCTCATTGCGTAGGGGCATTGAGGAACGAAGGAACCGCGCGCCGTCCGGGGCCTTGCAGCCCCTTCCGCCCCGCCAGCGACCTTCGCCCCCGCGGGCGAACCGGATGCCGTGAAGCGGACGCACGGGGGCAGCGCCATGCAGGCGGCATGGCGGCAGGCCCCGGCAACCTCCCCGCGGACGTTCCAGGTCGAATCGGAGGACGGTCATGTCCTCCGGCCGGGGCCGGTATTCGGGCTGATGGACACGGGCGCGGGCGCCCACCTAGTACCTGCCGCTTCCCAGGCGCGAAGGCCCAGTGCTGTTGGCAGGAGTCGTTTCCATTCACCGCTGCGGGGCAGCTCCGGAATGGGCGCACGAGGCGCCTTCACCGGATTCCCGTTTAAATCCATCCCTTCATCTGCATGAAGCGATGGATACCTTCGGCGAGCACAAGGTAGGCCGAAGGCGAGCGATGGTCAAGTCGTCTGCCCGATTCACCCCACTGCATCCAAACCACCGTCAACTGCGTATCTCCCTGCAAGCCCGCCCGTTTGGACCCCCATGCGCCAGCCCTTGCCCTGCCTGATCCTGCTGCTGTCGGTGATCGCCGCCCCCGCGAGTGCCGCCGCGCAGACCGTGCAGCGCCAGGAAGGCCGCGCGTACGCCACCGCCGATGGGCGCCTGCTCTACCGCGAGACCCATTGGCTGCAGGGGCCGGCAAGCGCACAGTCGCGGCTGGTGCTGTACCGCTGCAGCGATGGGCGCCCGTTTGCGCGCAAGTGGATGACCCCGCAGGGCAGCCCGCAGACGCCTGATTTCACCTTGGACGATGGCCGCGATGGGTATCAGGAAGGCGTGCGCGGCGGTGCCGCTACCCGCCAGGTATCGGTCCGTGCCAGCGCGCAGGCACCGACATTCAGCCGCGCCATCGCGGTTCCGCCGGGCGCGGTGGTGGATGCCGGTTTCGACGCGGCGGTGCGCAGCCATTGGGCGGCGTTGCAGGCGGGGCAGAGCGTGGCGTTCCAGTTCCTGCTGCCCAGCCGTCAGCGCCTGGTGCCGCTGAAAGTGCAACGCACGGGTGCGGTGACCTGGCAGGGTCAACCGGCCGAGCAGCTGCAGATGAAGCTCGATGCGTGGTTCGGTTTCGCGGTGCCCCCGGTCACCCTGGTCTATGCCACCGCGGACCAGCGGCTGCTGCAGTTCACCGGCACCGGCAACGTCCGCGATGAGAAGGGCAAGTACCCGCAGGTGCGGGTCGAGTTTCCGGCGGCTCCCGTTGCCACGCCTGCGGCAGAGTTGTCCGCCGCGCGTACGCAGCCGCTGGTGAAGACATGCGGTGCCTGAGCGCCCCCTTGCAGCCAGCCTCGCAAGCAAGGACGATGCCGATACGCCCGTTATCGACATTGAGCCTGCGATGCCCGAGCTGGACGCTGCCGCCACCGCCGCATCCCACCGTCTGGACGAGTTGCTCGCCCGGGTCGCCGGCGGCGATCGCCAGGCCTTCGAATCGGTCTATCAGCTGGCCTCTGGCCGCCTGTTCGCGATCTGCCTGCACGTGCTGCGCGACCGCGGGGATGCCGAAGAGGTACTGCAGGACGTGTTCACCACGGTCTGGAACAAGGCGGCGCAGTTCGACCGCGCCAAGGCGGCGGCCATGACCTGGCTGTCGATGCTGGCGCGCAACCGCTCGATCGACCGCCTGCGCGCCGCGCCGCCGCGCGCGCTGGATGATCTGTCGGTGGCGGAGGAGATTCCCGATCTCGCGCCGCAGCCTGCCCAGGCTGCCGAACAGGCCTCCAACCACGAGCGCCTGCAGGCGTGCCTGGAAACCTTGGAACCGCGCCGGCGATCCTTGATCCGGCTGGCCTTCCTCGATGGCGCGAGCTATGAAGAATTGGCGCGCCGCATCGGTTCGCCGCTGGGCTCGGTGAAGAGCTGGGTCCGCCGCGGGCTGGGTCAACTGCGGGTGTGCCTGGAACGATGAACGTTCGCGACCTCCACGATCTGCAAGACGACGGCGAGCCGCCGAACGCCGACATCCTGGCCGGCGAATACGTGCTGGGCGTACTCGATGCCGCCCAGCGTGCCGAGGTCGAACGCCGCATCGCCAGCGATCCCGGCTTCGCGCGATTGGTGGCCCAGTGGGAGAACCGCCTTGCGCCCCTGCTCGAGTCGCTCGGTACCGAAGCGGTGCCCGCGCATCTGTGGCCGCGCATCCGCACCTCGCTCGGCTGGACAGCCGCAACGGCCGCCTCGCCTCGGGTGTGGCAGCGCA
Organism: Stenotrophomonas sp. IS26; assembly: GCF_054188265.1. Classification (NCBI taxonomy): domain Bacteria; kingdom Pseudomonadati; phylum Pseudomonadota; class Gammaproteobacteria; order Lysobacterales; family Lysobacteraceae; genus Stenotrophomonas; species Stenotrophomonas sp. IS26. The sequence goes on along the minus strand of NZ_JBSZJV010000011.1, from coordinate 114,544 downwards.
CCGGTTTCTGGCAGGGCATGACCGCGCTGGCTGCTGCGCTGGCACTGGTCGCGGTGTTCAGCCGCCGCGATCTGGAGCCGACCGCACCTTCGCCCTCGCCGGTGGCGGTAACGCCGACCCCGCCGACGACACCGGCCGAGCCGGAGCAGGCCACCAAGCCGGTCACGCCGCTGTTGCACGACGATGGCACGCCGGGCTGGCTGGCCTCGGTCGACAAGGCCCAGGGCAAGGTGCTGATGGTGCCGGTCCCGGCCGCGGCCGATGCGGCCGGCCGTGCCCCCGAGCTGTGGCTGATCCCGGCCGGCGCCGCCCCGCGTTCGCTGGGCCTGGTCTCCATCGACCGCGCGCATACTGTCGCCGTGCCGGACACGCTGCGTGATGCACTTGTGAACGGCTCGGTGTTGGCGATCACACTGGAACCGTCGACCGGTGCGCCGCAAGGCATTCCGACCGGCCCGATCATCGCCAAGGGCGACATCGCCAACCTGTAATCGCACGGAGTCGCGGTTTTTTTCCGGATCCGTGCATCCAAACGCCGTGCCCTGTCGTATCTCCTGATAACGCCTCAGGAGAAGCGAGTCATGTCGGTCAGCCCCACCCCCGACGCAGGACGCACCGCACAGCGACGCCGCTGGGCCACGCTGTGGCGTTGGTTCGATACCAGCACGGATGCGGCTGCCGCGACCGGCCAGCCACAGCGCGTGGACTGGGTGCGGGCCATCCCGTTCGCGGCGATGCACTTGGCCTGCCTGGCGGTGATCTGGGTGGGCGTGTCGTGGGTCGCGGTCGGCGTGGCGGTCGCGCTGTACGCGGTGCGCATGTTTGCGATCACGGCCTTCTACCACCGCTACTTCTCCCATCGCACCTTCCAGACGTCGCGGGTCGTGCAGTTCATCTTCGCGCTGATCGGCGCTTCCAGCGTGCAGCGCGGCCCGTTGTGGTGGGCGGCGCATCATCGCAATCACCATCGTCATACCGATACTGCCGCCGATCCACATTCGCCCTCGGTGCATGGCTTCTGGTGGAGCCACATGGGTTGGTTCCTGACGGTCGAAGGCTTCCGCACCGACTGGTCGCGCATCCCAGATCTGGCCAAGTACCCGGAGCTGCGCTGGCTGGACCGCTTCGACACGCTGGTGCCGATCGCGCTGGCCGCGGCACTGTTTGGCCTGGGTGCGCTGCTGGAGCGTATCGCGCCGTCGTGGGGCACCAGCGGTGGGCAGATGCTGGTGTGGGGCTTCTTCATTTCCACCGTGGTGCTGTTCCACGCCACGGTGACGATCAACTCGCTGGCGCACCGCTTCGGCCGCCAGCGTTTCAACACCGGTGACGACAGCCGCAACAACCTGTGGCTCGCGCTGCTGACCTTCGGCGAAGGGTGGCACAACAACCACCACTTCTTCCCGGGCACCGCGCGTCAGGGCTTCTACTGGTGGGAAGTGGATGTCACCTGGTATGGCCTGCGTGCGATGGCCGCGCTCGGGCTGGTGCGTGATCTCAAACCCGTGCCGGCCTGGGTGCTGGCCAAGGCGGAGCACTGACATGCGTATCGCCGTGATCGGATCGGGTATCGCCGGCCTCTCCAGTGCGTGGTGGCTGAGCCAGCAGCATGAAGTGACGCTGTTCGAAGCCAATGACTACCTCGGGGGTCACACGCATACGCATGAGGTGGAGGTCGATGGGCGCACGCAGGCGGTGGACACCGGCTTCATCGTGTTCAACCCTGCCCACTACCCGCTGCTGACCGGCCTGTTCGACGAGCTGGGGGTGGCTTCGCAGCCGACCACGATGAGCTTTTCGGTGCACAGCGAGCGCAGCGGGCTGGAGTACAACGCGACCTCGCTGGACACCCTGTTCTGCCAGCGCCGAAATCTGGTGTCGCCGCGCTTCTGGGGCATGCTGCGGGACCTGCGCCGGTTCTACCGCGAGGCGCCGGCGCTGCTCGAGCGCGACGATGAAGGCCCCTCGCTGGGCGAATTCCTGGACAAGGGCCGTTACGGCCGCACCTTCATCGACGAGCATCTGCTGCCGATGGCCTCGGCGCTGTGGTCGTCGCCGACGGCCAGCCTGGCCGCCTTCCCGGCGCGCTACCTCGTGCAGTTCATGGCCAATCACCAGATGCTGCAGATGACCGGGCGCGCGCCGTGGCGGGTGGTGCAGGGCGGCTCGGCCAGGTACGTCGATGCACTGCGCAAGCGCTGGCAGGTGCGTGAGCGCCTGGAGTGCCCGGTGTTCGGCGTGGAGCGGCATGAGCATGGCGTGCGCGTACACAGCGCTGCCGGCCTGGAGGGCTTCGACCAGCTGGTGCTGGCCTGTCACAGCGACCAGGCGCTGGCCTTGCTGTCCGATGCCGACCTCACCGAGCGCGCGGTGCTGGGCGCGATCCGCTACCAGCCCAACGAGGTGGTGCTGCATACCGATGCCAGCCTGCTGCCGCGTGACCGCAAGGCCTGGGCCGCCTGGAATGCGCATGTGCCGCGCGACCCGCTCGCACCGTGCACGGTCAGCTACTGCATGAACCTGCTGCAGGGCATCGACACGCCTACGCCGTTGGTGGTTACGCTCAACCGCAGCGCTGCGATCGATCCGTCCACCGTGCTGCGCCGCCTGCAGTACGCCCACCCCGTGCATGACCACGCGATGGTGCGGGCCCAGCAGCGTTGGGCCGAGATCCAGGGCCACCGCCGCACCTGGTTCGCCGGTGCGTACTGGGGCTGGGGCTTCCACGAGGATGGCATCCGCAGTGCACGGCGCGTGGTCGACGCGTTACAGGCGCTGGATGCGGAGTCGTACTGGCCGCTGGCCGAGGCGCTACCGGCATGAACGCCAGTGCGATCTACCGCGGCTGGATGCGCCATCGGCGACACGCGCCGCACGCGCACGCGTTCCGCTACCCGATCGCGCAGCTGCTGCTGGACCTGGACGAACTGCCGCGCCTGTTCGAGCGGCGCTGGCTGTGGTCGGTGGGCCGTCGCAACGTGGTCGAGTTCCGCCGCAGCGACTATCTCGGCGCGCCGGATCAACCGCTGGCCGATGCCGTGCGCGCACGCATCACCGAGGCCTTGGGCCGCGCGCCCGCCGGGCCGATCCGCCTGCTGACGCATCCGCGTTATGCCGGCCATGTCTTCAACCCCGTGAGCTTCTATTACTGCTACGCCGCCGATGGCACCACGCTGGACAGCATCGTGGCGGAGATCACCAACACGCCCTGGAAGGAGCGCCACGCCTACGTGCTGCCGGTGGCCCAGGCCGATGCCCAGGGCCGCGCGCTGTGCTGGTCCTTCGACAAGCAGTTCCACGTTTCTCCCTTCATGCAGATGGACTGCGAGTACCGCTGGCGCTTCACCGCGCCGGGCGATGACCTGCACGTGCACATGCAGGTGTGGCGCGAGGGCGTGTGCCAGTTCGATGCCGACCTGGTGATGCAGCGCCATCCGCTCACCGGTCGTGGCCTGGCCGGCGTGCTGCTGCGTTACCCGCTGATGACCCTCAAGGTCGTTGCCGCGATCCACTGGCAGGCGCTGCGCCTGTGGCTCAAGCGCAACCCCGTTCACGACCATCCTTCTCTTGCTGGAAAATCCCCATGAACGACATGACACGCGCGGTGGCCGTGCCGCAACCGTCCGCCCTTGAAGGGTTCCTGCGCGGGCGCCTGCTGGCGCAGCTGGCACCGCTGCGCGGCGGGCAGCTGCGGCTGCGCGATGCCGTGGGCGATGTGGTGATCGGCGATCCGGACGCCACGCCCCAGGTGACGGTCTGGGTGGACGATCCCGGTTTCTACCGCGCGGTGGCCGCGCAGGGCAGCGTGGGTGCAGGCGAGGCCTACATCCGCGGCGACTGGCGCTGCGATGACCTGGTCGCGCTGGTCCAGCTGCTGGTGCGCAACCGGGATCTGCTCGATGGCATGGAGGGTGGCCCGGCGCGCATCGGCGGCTGGCTGCTGAAAGGCTGGAACCGGCTGCGCCGCAACACGCGCGAAGGCAGCCGCCGCAACATCGCCGCGCACTATGACCTTGGCAATCCGTTCTTCTCGCTGTTCCTGTCGCCGGACCTGATGTATTCCTCGGCGCTGTATGCCCGCCCGGACGACACGCTGAAGGCTGCGTCCGAGCGCAAGCTGGCCCGCATCTGCGAGCAGCTGCAGCTCACTGCGGCCGATCGCGTGGTCGAGATCGGCACCGGCTGGGGCGGCTTCGCGCTGTACGCGGCCCGCCATATCGGCTGCCACGTCACCACCACCACCATCTCGGTGGAGCAGTACACGCTGGCCAAGCAGCGGGTGGAGGCGGCCGGGCTGCAGGACAAGGTCACCCTGCTGCTCAAGGATTACCGCGATCTGGACGGCCAGTACGACAAGCTGGTGTCCATCGAGATGATCGAGGCGATCGGCGCGCAGTACCTGGACACCTACTTCGCCACGCTGACCCGCCTGCTCAAGGATGACGGCCTGGCGCTGCTGCAGGCCATCACCATCGAAGACCAGCGTTACGAGCAGGCGCGGCGAAGCGTCGATTACATCAAGCGCTTCGTGTTCCCCGGCAGCTTCATCCCCTCGATCAACGCCATCGTCGCCGCCAAGACCCGCAGCAGCGATCTGCAGCTGATCGGCCAGCATGATTTCGGCCCGTCCTATGCCCTCACCCTCCGCGCGTGGCGCCAGCGCTTCCTGGCCCAGCTGCCGGCGGTGCGTGCACAGGGCTTCGATGCGGGCTTCATCCGCATGTGGGAGTTCTACCTGGCCTACTGCGAAGGTGGCTTCCGGGAGCGCTCCATCGGTGTCTCGCACCTGCTGATGGCGCGTCCGGGCTACCGGCCCGCATTGATAGCGGGGGAGGCCTGAGGTGCCACGTTTCTGGGCCAACGTGATCGGCAACCAGCTGGTATGGCTGTGCGCGGTGATCGGGGCCGGCCATGGGCTGCGCTGGCCCGCGCTGTTGGCGGCGGCGGTTTACGTGGGCACTCAGTTGGTCTGGTCCGCGCAGCCGTCAGTGGAGATCAGATTGATGCTGGTGGCGATCGCCTGCGGGTTGGTCGTAGACGGGCTGGCCGGCGCCTCCGGGTGGGTGCTGTACGCAGCCGGCAATGAGCCCGCGTGGATCGCCCCGGTCTGGATCCTCGCGCTGTGGGCCGCGTTCGCGATGACGCTCACGGTGTCATTCGCGGTGCTGCAGCGGCATCTGGTTGCGGCAGCACTGGTTGGCCTGCTGCTGGCCCCGCTGGCGTATCTATCCGCCGCGCGCGGCTGGTCGTCGGTGGTGTTCGCCGCACCGCAGTGGCACGGCGTGCTGCTGCTCGGCCTGGGCTGGGCAATCGCATTGCCGGTACTTGCGGCGTGCGCCCGTCATTGGCACACCCGTGCGGTACCCCTCGCCACACTTGCTCCAGGAGACACACGATGAAGATGCTGTGGGTGGTGTGGCTGTACGCCGCCGTGATCATGACCTGGGGGTGGTGGTGGCAGCGCCGGCACCAGAACATCGGCGTGGTCGATGTGCTCTGGGCCAAGGGTGTGGGCGCGTCTGCGCTGTTGCTCGCACTGCTCGGCGATGGCGCGGCGATGCCGAGGATCGCGCTGGCGGTGCTGGGCGGGCTGTGGGGTTCACGACTGGCGCTGCACCTGTGGCACCGCGTGCGCAGCGAGCCCGAGGATGGTCGCTACCAGCATCTACGTAAGCATTGGAACGGCCACCAGGGAAAGATCTTCGGCTTCTTCCAGTTCCAGGCACTGCTGATCGTGCTGTTCGCGTTGCCCTTCGTGGCGGTGTCGGTGAATCCGGAACCACATGGCTGGGGTTGGGTGATCGCGGCCGTGGCGATGTGGCTGCTGAGCGTGGGTGGCGAATCGCTGGCGGATCGTCAGCTGGCGCGCTTCCGCGCCGATCCGGCCAACAAGGGCAAGACCTGCCGCGATGGGTTGTGGCGCTACTCGCGGCATCCCAACTATTTCTTCGAATGGCTGCACTGGTTCACCTACGTGCTGCTGGCCGTGCAGTCGCCGTTGTGGTGGCTGGCCTGGTCCGGCCCGCTGGTGATGTACGTGTTCCTGCGCTGGGTCAGCGGCATTCCCTTCACCGAGGCGCAGGCGCTGCGCTCGCGCGGTGAAGATTACCGCGAGTACCAACGCACCACGCCGATGCTGTTTCCGTGGTTCCCCTCCCGTTCGTCGTCTGCCCGCAAGGAATCTTCCCCATGAATGTCGCCAGTGACCGTCTTCCGCTGCCGGACTACGCACCGGGCCTGACCGGCCTGGCCGAGCGCGGGCTGCTGCCCGATACGCTGTTGCGGCTGGGCATCCGCCGCCAGTGCGAGCAGCGCCTGCGCGAAGAGCTTGCCGGTGGCCAGCAGGTCCAGTCGCAGCGCTTTGCCGCGCGCATCGCCGGGCTGGCCAGCAGCGCGGTCGCGCTGCATGTGGATGCGGCCAATCGGCAGCATTACGAAGTGCCGGCCGAATTCTTCCATCGCTGCCTGGGCAAGCGCCTGAAGTACAGCAGCTGCTACTACGCCACCGGCACTGAAACGCTGGACGAAGCCGAAGAGGCGATGCTCGCGCTGTACGGCGAGCGCGCACAGCTGGCCGATGGGCAACACATCCTGGAGCTGGGCTGCGGCTGGGGGTCGCTGACGCTGTGGATGGCCGAGCGCTACCCGAACGCGCAGATCACCGCCGTCTCCAACTCCAACAGCCAGCGCGAGTACATCCTGGGCCAGTGCCGTGCACGTGGCCTGATCAACGTCACCGTACTGACCCGTGACGTGAATCATCTGATGCTGGATGCGGAGACCTTCGATCGCTGCGTCTCGATCGAGATGTTCGAGCACATGCGCAACTACCCGCAGCTGCTGCAGCGCATCCACCGCTGGCTGCGGCCGGAGGGCAAGCTGTTCGTGCATATTTTCGTGCACCGCACGCTGATGTACCCGTTCGAGACCGAGGGCGAGGACAACTGGATGGGCCGCCACTTCTTCACCGGTGGCCTGATGCCCGCGGCCGATACGCTGCTGTTCTTCCAGCAGCACCTGCAGCTGCAGCAGCGCTGGCTGCTGGATGGCACCCACTACGAGCGCACCGCCAACCACTGGCTGGCCAACCAGGACCGCGAGAAAGAAGCCGTGATGGCTGTGCTGCGCCAGACCTACGGCGATGCCTCGGCTGCGTTGTGGCACCAGCGCTGGCGCATGTTCTGGATGGCCTGTGCAGAGTTGTTCGGCTACCAGCAGGGCCAGCAGTGGCAGGTCGCCCACTACCTGTTCAACCGCCCGTGATCACCCCACGTTACTGGAGGAAGCCGTCATGTCGATCCGTGCTCTCGTTCCTCTGCTGGTTGTCGGCATGATGCTCGGCGGCTGCAGCGGCAACACCCGCCCGATCCCGCCCGTGGCGCATGTCGATGTGCCGCGTTTCATGGGCGACTGGTATGTGATCGCGCATATCCCCAGCCGGCCCGAGCGGGAGGCGTTCGACGCGGTGGAATCCTACGCACTGCGTCCGGATGGCCGCATCCAGACCACCTTCCGTTATCGCAAGGGCAGCTTCCAGGCTCCGATCAAGACCATGCACCCGGTCGGAACAGTCAAGGACGGCACCGGCGGAGCGATCTGGGGCATGCAGTTCATCTGGCCGATCCAGGCCGAGTACGTGATCGTGGATCTGGATCCGGACTACAAGCAGACCATCGTGGGCCGCAGCAAGCGCGACTACATGTGGCTGATGGCGCGCACCCCGACCATCTCCGATGCCGACTACCAAGCGGCCATGACCCGCATCGCCGCGCTCGGTTACGACCTGTCCCAGGTGCGGCGCGTGCCGCAGTCCGGCAACGCCGAATAAGCCGTTCCGTGCCGCGCTTCTCAGGCCCTGAGAAGCGCGCAGGCGATACTGTCGTCATCGACCTCCCCGGCCCGGGCATCGTTGCAGGGACAGCGGGGGAGAGTGTGCGGATCGGCCGCGCACGGGCGGACAGAGGACGGCAACGTGGCGGACAAGTACTGCGATCTGGTCATGAAGGGCGGCATCACCAGCGGCATCGTGTATCCCAACGCGGTGCTGTCGCTGGCGCGCGAGTACCGCTTCAAGAGCATCGGCGGCACCTCGGCCGGCGCCATTGCCGCCGCCGTGGCAGCGGCGGCCGCGCTGGGCGACCGGCGCCGCCAGGCCGGTGAGCCGGTCGCGGCGGCGGTGGGCTTTCCGGGGTTGGCCGAGGTCTCGGCGCAGCTGTCCCGGCAGGGCTTCATCCACAGTCTGTTCCAGCCGGCATATGGCGCGCGTACCGCGTATCGCCTGCTGGTGATGCTCACCGGCAAGGCCGGCCTGCTGCGCAAGATCGCCTGTCTGCTCGCGGCGGTATTCGCGATCGCGCCGCTGGAGGTGCTGGTGTCGCTGGCCGGCCTGCTGGGCATCGGTTACCTGGCCGGTGGCATTGATGGCATCTGGGCGACGTTGCTGCCCTCGCTGCTGTGCGCCTACGGGGCCGGCGTGCTGGCCTCGGCGCTGCGCGTTGCCCGCGTCGCCCGCCGCAACCTGCTGGGCCTGTGCACTGGCAGCACCCAGCCGAACGCCTCCGCGCCGGCGCTGACGGATTGGCTGCATACCCAGCTGCAGGCCTTGGCCGGCAAGCCGCATGACCAGCCATTGACCTTCGGCGATCTGCATACGGCCCCACGCTATCCCGGCGAGCCCAGCGGTGCGCACGCGATCACGCTGCAAATGATCACCACCTGCGTGTCGCACAGCGAGCCGCGCACGCTGCCGTTCAACGCGGCGCACTTCTGGTTCCTCCGCGAGGAGTTCGCGCAGCTGTTCCCGGCCAGCGTGGTCGCGTGGCTGGTTGCACGGGCCGGCGCACCAGAGCGGGTCGATGGGCGCGATTACTACCGTCTGGTCGATGGCGAGGAACTGCCAGTACTGGTCGCCACGCGCATGAGCCTGAGCTTCCCGCTGCTGATCAGTGCGGTGCCGCTGCACGAGCCGGCCCGTCGCGAACGCCGCTGTGAGCCGGTGGCCGATGCCGAGCCCCCGCGCGACAACACCAACGTGGCCGACAGCATGGAAGGGCTCACCAGTGGTGGCCAGAGCTGTGGTCCGGTGATCACCGCCTTCCGCGTGTGCTGGTTCTCCGATGGCGGGATCAGCAGCAACTTCCCGATCCATCTGTTCGACGCCGCGCTGCCGCGCTGGCCGACCTTCGGCATCAATCTGGTGTATCCGCGCCACGCCGATGCGGTCAGCGTGCTGGCCCACGGCGATGCGCATGCGCGGGCGGAGCAGGCGGTCTTCCTGCCGACCGAGAACCGCCATGGCTGGCAGCGTACCTACCATTCCATCGCGCAGCCGCTGGCCGCCGCGGAGATGTCCGGCTTTCTGTTCTCGATCGTCTCGACCATGCAGAACTGGCGCGATGTGCTGCAGGCCCGCGCGCCGGGCTACCGTGACCGCATCGTGCATGTGGCGCTGGAGGGCGACGAAGGCGGCATGAACCTGGACATGCCACAGGCCGTGCTCAGCCGCATCGCCGACAAGGGCAGCATTGCCGGCGAGCGCTTCTGCGATTTCTCGTTCGCCAATCACTACTGGATCCGGTGGCGCAACCTGGCCTCGGCCTACCAGCGCTACACGCTGGATGTGGCGCGCACCGACGACCCCGCGCAGCGGGTGGCGGCATACCAAGCGGCGTATCAAAGTGTGGCCACCGGCACGCCGGTGCCGCCGTCCTACCGCCTGAGCTCGGAAGACAAACGCCGCGAATCACAGCAGTTGTGGCGGCACATGGTCGAGCAGGGCCAGACCTGGGAAGACCTCGGGCCGGACCTCACCGACGGTGCGCCACGGCCGCTGCCGCAGATGAAGGTGACGCCGATCTACTGAGGGTTTCCGCCACCGGGCCGCATCATCCCCGCCCCGGCAGCTGCGGGAACGCGCGCTGCATGCAATCCTCGCGCGGGCATACCCGGCAGCCCGGGCCGATCGAGACCGAGTTGCCCGGGCTCTGGATATCCAGCCCGCGCGTGTAGATCAACCGCTCGGCGTGCTGCAGATCGCAGCCCAGCGCCACCGCGAAGGTCTTGCGCGGCTGGCCATGCCCGATCGGGCCGCTGCTCACCTGCCGCGCCAGCCAGAAGTGGCGGCGTCCGTCAGGCATCCGCGCGGTCTGGGTCAGTACGCGCCCAGGTTGGTTGAAGGCTTCGTACACGATCCACAATGGGCATGAGCCGCCCACCTGTGAGAAGTGGAAATCGGTGGCCGAATGCCGTTTGGAGACATTGCCGGCGCGGTCCACGCGGATGAAGAAGAACGGCAGGCCGGGCGCGCTGCGTCGCGCCAGCGTGCTCAAGCGGTGGCAGACCGCCTCGAAGCCCACGCCGAAGCGATGGGCCAGGGCATCGATGTCGTACGCGCTGTGCTCGGCGGCGCGCAGGAACTGCGCATACGGCATCACCAGCGCGCCGGCGAAGTAGTTGGACATGCCGATCCGCGCCTGCGCGATCTGCTCCGCTTCGCGGAAGCCGGCGCGTGCGATCACCGCATCGATCTGCGCCGCGTAGCCGAGCAGGGCCAGCTCGGCGGCCATCTGGAACGCCTGCTGGCCCGGCTCCAGGTAGTCGGGCAGCCACAAGGTGCGGCTGCCGCCGTCGTAGACGCGCTTCTCGCGCCCGGCCTGCAGCGGCCCCACTTCCACCAGCACGCCGTGGCGGTCGGCCAGCAGCTGGCGCAGGCGCGGCGCCACATGCCCGGCCACCAGCCCCCATTCGCCGAACAACTGCTCGGCCAGGTCATCCAGCTCGGGGATGTGGTTGTGCATGCGGTTGAAGAAATCGCGGACCTGGTCGCCCGCGGGCAGCGCCTGCCCGGCGTGCACATCGCCCAGCTGGAACTCCAGCGCGGCGGCATGCTCGCGCAGCATCAGGTGGCGGCGGTGCAGGTCGAGCAGGGCACGGCTGATCTGCGGCAGGTTGCCCGCCATCGCGCGCAGCTCGGTGCTGCTGACATCGGCCAGGCCCAGGTCGCGCAGAGTCTCGCCCAGCGATTCCTGCAGCGCGCCGGGGTCATCGACCTCGAACAGCTCGCTGACGTCGCCCAGTACGTCGCGCAGCTTGCCCTGCACCGCCGGGGTCAGCGGCCGCTTGTTGCGCTCGATCTGGTTCAGGTAGCTGGCCGACAGCCCCAGTGCCTTGGCCAGCGCCAGCTGGCTGTAGCCGCGCTGCTCGCGCAGCTTGAGCAGGCGCAGGCCGATCTGGCGTTGGACGGGCTGGCTATTCACAGAATTCACAAAAATCGTAGCGGGCATTGGCCAGATTAAGCGCATACAGCCCGGAAATCGAGGATGGCACTGTGAATAATGCAAACAACTTTCAACCCGCCGGGATTGTCCATGACTGTTGCAGCGCCCCGTATCCGCATGTTGATCGATGGCCAGTTCATCGAATCGGCCAGCTCGCAGTGGCAGAACGTGGTCAATCCGGCCACCCAGGACGTCCTGGCCCAGGTTCCGTTTGCCACCCCCGGTGAAGTCGACGCGGCCGTCGCCTCGGCCAAGGAAGCCTTCAAGACCTGGCGCAAGACCCCGATCGGCACCCGCGCGCGCATCTTCCTGAAGTACCAGCAGCTGATCCGCGAGAACATGAGCGAGCTGGCCCACATCCTCAGCGCCGAGCAGGGCAAGACCGTGCCGGATGCCGAGGGCGATGTGTTCCGTGGCCTGGAAGTGGTCGAGCACGCTGCCGCGATCGGCAACCTGCAGCTCGGCGAGCTGGCCAACAACGTGGCCAACGGCGTGGACACCTACACCCTGCTGCAGCCGCTCGGCGTCTGCGCGGGCATCACCCCGTTCAACTTCCCGGCGATGATTCCGCTGTGGATGTTCCCGATGGCCATCGCCACCGGCAATACCTTCATCCTCAAGCCGTCCGAACAGGACCCGATGGTCACCATGCGCCTGGTCGAACTGGCGCTGGAAGCCGGCATTCCCAAGGGCGTGCTGAACGTCGTGCACGGTGGCGAAGACGTGGTCAACGCGATCTGCGACCACCCGGACATCAAGGCCGTTTCGTTCGTGGGTTCCACCCGCGTCGGCACCCACGTGTACAACCGCGCCTCGCTGGCCGGCAAGCGCGTGCAGTGCATGATGGGCGCCAAGAACCACGCCGTGGTGCTGCCGGACGCCAACAAGGAACAGAGCCTCAACGCGATGGTCGGTGCCGCCTTCGGTGCGGCCGGCCAGCGCTGCATGGCCGCCTCCACCCTGGTGCTGGTCGGCGAAGCGCGCGAGTGGGTACCGGACCTGGTGGCCAAGGCCAAGACGTTGAAGGTCAGCGGCGGCAGTGTCGCCGGGACCGATGTCGGCCCGGTGATCTCCTGCGCCGCGCGTGAGCGTGTCGAAGGCCTGATCGCCTCGGGCGTGGAGCAGGGCGCCAAGCTGGTGCTCGATGGCCGCAACCCGCAGGTCGATGGCTTCGAGAAGGGCAACTTCGTTGGCCCGACCATCTTCGCCGGCGTCAAGCCGGGCATGCGCGTGTACGACGAGGAAATCTTCGGGCCGGTGCTGGTGATCCTCGAAGCGGACACGCTCGAAGACGCCATCGCACTGATCAACGCCAACCCGAACGGCAACGGCACTGCACTGTTCACCCAGTCCGGTGCGGCCGCCCGCAAGTTCCAGGAAGACATCGACGTCGGCCAGGTCGGCATCAACGTGCCGATCCCGGTGCCGGTGCCGCTGTTCTCGTTCACCGGCTCGCGTGCCTCCAAGCTCGGCGACCTGGGCCCGTACGGCAAGCAGGTGGTGATGTTCTACACCCAGACCAAGACGATCACCTCGCGCTGGTTCGATGACGAGACGCTGGGTCATGGCGTCAACACCACCATCAGCCTGAAGTAAGCAACAACGGAGTTCGACCATGAGCCACTCGATGACGACGGAACTCGACGAAGCGCAGCAGGCCTATAGAGAGGCAGCGCGTGACTTCGCCCAGGCCGAACTGGCGCCGCACGCCGCGCGATGGGATGCGGAGGGCATCTTTCCGCGCGAGGCGATCGCCAAGGCAGGGGAACTCGGGTTCTGTGGGTTGTACATGGATCCCGAGGTCGGTGGCAGCGGCTTGAGCCGTCTGGACGCCGCCGTCGTCATCGAGGAGCTCGCCAATGTGGATCCGTCCACGGCGGCCTATGTCAGCATCCACAACATGGCGTCGTGGATGGTGGCCAAGTGGGGCCAGCAGAGCCTGCGTGCCGCGTGGGGCGCAGACCTCTCCTCCGGCACCAAGCTGGCCTCGTACTGCCTGACCGAGCCGGGTGCCGGCTCGGACGCGGCCTCGCTGAAAACCAGCGCGGTGCGTGACGGCGACGATTACGTACTCAATGGCTCCAAGGCCTTCATCTCCGGCGCAGGTGCCACCGAACTGCTGGTGGTGATGGCGCGTACGGGTGGCCCGGGCGCGGGCGGCATCAGCGCGATCGCGGTGCCGGCCGATCTGCCGGGCATCAGCTACGGCCGCAAGGAAGAGAAGATGGGCTGGAACAGCCAGCCGACCCGTGGCATCACGTTCGAGAACGTGCGCGTGCCGGTCAGCCATCTGCTCGGCGAGGAAGGCAGCGGTTTCAAGCTGGCCATGAAGGGCCTGGACGGCGGCCGCATCAACATCGCCGCCTGTTCGCTGGGCGCTGCCCAGGGTGCACTGGATGCCGCCCGCCGTTACATGGGCGAGCGCCGCCAGTTCGGCAAGGCGTTGTCCGAGTTCCAGGCGCTGCAGTTCAAGCTGGCCGACATGGCCACCCAACTGGTCGCCGCCCGGCAGATGGTGCACACCGCCGCGCGCAAGCTCGACGCGGGTGCCAGCGATGCCAACGTGTGGTGCGCGATGGCCAAGCGCTTCGCCACCGATGCCGGTTTCAACATCTGCAACGATGCGCTGCAGATCCACGGCGGCTACGGCTACATCCGTGAATACCCGATTGAACGGCTGCTGCGCGATTCGCGCGTGCACCAGATTCTGGAGGGCACCAACGAGATCATGCGTGTGATCGTGGCCCGCCACCTGCTCAACACTGAAGAGGAACTGCGATGATGGAGTGGCGCCAGCATGATCATGTGGGCCTGAAGGTCGAGGCCGATGGCCACGTCGCGGTCATCACCCTCAACAATCCGCCGGCGCATACCTGGACCGTGCACAGCCTGTCCGCGCTGCGCGATCTGGTCGGCGCACTCAATGCAGACCGCGATATCTACGCGCTGGTGATCACCGGCGATGGCGAGAAATTCTTCTCTGCCGGCGCCGACCTGAAGCAGTTCGCCTCCGGCGACAAGGCCGCCGCACGCGAAGCTGCACGTCGCTTCGGCGAGGCGTTCGAAGCCCTGTCCGGGTTCCGTGGTGTCTCCATCGCGGCAATCAACGGCTACGCGATGGGCGGCGGCCTGGAATGCGCGCTGGCCTGCGACCTGCGCATCATCGAAGAACACGCCCAGGTGGCGCTGCCGGAGGCCACCGTCGGCCTGCTGCCGTGCGCCGGCGGCACCCAGAACCTGCCGCGTCTGGTCGGCGAAGGCTGGGCCAAGCGCATGATCCTGCTGGGCGAGCGCATCGATGCGGATACCGCACTGCGTATCGGCCTGGTCGAAGAAAAGGTCGCCAAGGGCGAAGCCAAGGCACTGGCGCTGGCCTGGGCGCACAAGGCCGGCAAGCAGAGCCCGACCAGCATCGCCGCGTGCAAGACGCTGGTGCAGGCCACCCGCAGCGGCACCCATGCTTCGGCACTGGTCGCCGAGCGCGAGGCCTTCGTCGATCTGTTCGACAGCGCCGACCAGGCCGAGGGCGTGAACGCCTTCCTGGAAAAGCGCACTGCGCAATGGAAAAACGCATGAGCACCGCCGTCGCTCATGACGAGGCGCCGGTGCTGTTCGAAGAACGCGCTGCCGGTAATGGCACGCGCATCGGCATCGCCACGCTCAACGCCGCGCGCACCCTCAACGGGTTCTCGCTGCCGATGGCGCACCTGCTGCGTGAGCGGCTGGAGGCCTGGGCCGTTGATGACGGCATCGCGCTGGTCGTGCTGCAGGGCGCGGGCGAAAAAGCCTTCTGCGCCGGCGGCGACCTGCACAGCCTGTACCGCAGCATGGTCGACTACCGCGAGAGCGGAAAGACCGACATCCGCGACAACGCCTACGCCGCTGAATTCTTCGACGTCGAGTACCGCGTCGACTACGCGATCCACACCTATCCCAAGCCGATCCTGTGCTGGGGCCATGGCATCGTCATGGGCGGTGGCATCGGCCTGATGTCCGGCGCCAGCCACCGCGTGGTCAGCGAGCGCTCCAAGCTGGCGTTCCCGGAGATCACCGTCGGCCTGTTCCCGGACGTGGGCGGCAGCTGGCTGCTGCCGCGCGTGCCCGGCCACGGCGGCCTGTTCCTGGCCCTGACCGGCGCGCCGCTCAACGCAGGCGATGCGATCTACGCCGGCCTGGCGGATATCCACATCGCCGAGGCACAGCGCGAGACCGTGTTCAATGCGCTGGCGGACGTGCACTGGAGCCACGAGGCCAAGCGCAACCACGAACAGTTGACCGCGCTGCTGCAGCAGCACGCCAGCGATGCGGCCACCGGCCCGTTGCTGCGCAATGCCGCCACCGTGGATGCGCTGTGCGCCGGTGACGACGTCAGCGCGATCGTCGAGGCGATCCTTGCCCTGGAGACCGAGGACGCCTGGTTGAAGACCGCGCAGGCCACGCTCGCCGCCGGTGCGCCCGGCTCGGCGCGGCTCGCGTTCGAGCTGCAGCGCCTGGCCGAGGGCGCCTCGTTGGCCGAGGTCTACCGCATCGAGTACATCGCAGCACTGCATGCGGCCGCCCATGGCGATTTCGCCGAAGGCATCCGCGCGCTGCTGATCGACAAGGACCGCACCCCGAAGTGGCAGCCGCGCACGCTGGCGGACGCCACGGCCGAGTGGGCCCGCACCTTTTTCGTTTCGCCGTGGTCCGATGCTGCGCATCCGCTGGCCGACCTCGGTGCCACCGTCCCTGAAAGGAGCCACGCATGAGCCGTATTGCATTCATCGGGTTGGGCAACATGGGTGGCCCGATGGCCGCCAACCTGGCCAAAGCCGGTCACGCCGTGCGCGTGTTCGATCTGGTGCCGGCTGCCGTGCAGGCCGCCGTCGATGCCGGCGCCACCGCCGCCAGCTCCGCGCTGGATACGCTGACCGACGCCGAGATCGTCATCTCGATGCTGCCCGCCAGCCGCCACGTGGAAGGCGTTTACCTCGGTGACGATGGCCTGCTGGCCGATATCCCGGGTGGCGCGCTGATCATCGATTGCAGCACCATCGCCCCGGCCACCGCCCGCAAGGTCGCCGAAGCGGCCGCGGCGCGTGGCCTGCAGATGCTGGATGCCCCGGTGTCCGGCGGTACCGCAGGAGCACAGGCCGGCACGCTGACCTTCATCGTCGGTGGCGAAGCCGAGGCACTGGAGCGGGCGCGCCCGCTGCTGCAGGCGATGGGCAAGAACATCTTCCATGTCGGCGCCAGCGGTGCCGGCCAGGTGGCCAAGCTGTGCAACAACATGGCGCTGGGCGTGATCATGGCGGTGACCGGTGAATCGATCGCGCTGGGCGTCGCGCACGGGCTGGACCCGAAGGTGCTCTCGCAGATGATGGCGGTCAGCACCGGCCGCAGCTGGGCCACCGAAGTGTGCAACCCGTGGCCCGGCGTGCTGGAAAACGCCCCGGCCTCGCGCGGCTACAGCGGCGGTTTCGGCAGCGATTTGATGCTCAAGGACATGGGCCTGGCGGTGGAAGCAGCGATGAGTGTCGGTGCCTCGATCCCGCTGGGCGAGCTTGCCCGCAACCTGTATTCGATGAACCACCAGGCCGGTCGCGGCAAGCTGGATTTCTCCAGCGTGGTGCAGCTGATCACGCACGACGAATAAAGGCCGGATCCGGTAGTGCCGGCCGCTGGCCGGCAACGACGGTAACCCAGGTAGGCAACGACCGTTGGTCGTAGCAGCCGAACAAGATGCATCCCGTGGTCAGCCACGGGATCCACCGCGGTGGGATGGGCGGTTGCCAGACGTTCGCGTCAGGCAGCCGCCCATTTTTTTATCGGGTCACTCGGCCGTCGACGGCACGCGCGGCAAGTCCCGGCAGCGTGCCTGCATGCGCTCGCCACCGGGTGTGCCAGCGCGGATCTCCCCGTCCTGCAACCACCCGTAGATTTCGCGCCGCACGCGATACGCCGCATCCGCTGACTCGACCACGTCTGCATTGTCGCTGGCGAGCGGGGCACCCGGCAGCGCCGCCTCCGGGATCGTGCCCAGGACCGCCAGCTGCGTGCACAGACCGGCGTAGTAGGCCGTGCGCTCGTCAACTGCACCGCGATCACCGGCGGCGAAGCCCAGGGCATGGAAGGTCTCATGAGCGACCAGGTCCACGAGATTGGCCTCGGTCCGCGCGCGCGCTTCGTACACCCGCATGGCCAAGGTCAGATGCGGCACGCGGAAGCGCAGCGATCGGGTGCGCAGGTCCAGGCGTGTTCCGTGGGGCACGAGCAGCGCCGTATAGGCCGCGCGCCGGTCGGGATACCACTGCTGCGCGTGGCGTGCAGCGGCATCAATCAGGGCGCAGGCATCGGTAGCCGGCAGGGTCGCCGGCGGATAGGCCGCGATCCGGATGCGGGTTGCCGCGTCAGGACAGGCGTAGGTCTCTGGCAGCCCGGGCGCAGCCGTGCCGGGCAGATACAGATCGGTCACCACATGCACGAACCCGGCGCCGCGGACGAGAGACAGCGCGTTCATCCCGTTCGAGGCGATCGCCTCGGGTGGCGCGATGGGAGCCGTAACGCAGCCCCCCAGAGAACCGCTGAGCAACAGCGCGGCCAGAATCCTGTGCATGTCCGTTTGCCAGTGAGGATCGTCTGGCCAGTCTACCGGTGGCGACGGGGCTGTGTGCCCGTCGCCACGGCAGGTCATGCGGAGGGGATCAGACCACCGTCAGCGTCACGTCGATGTTGCCGCGGGTCGCATTCGAGTACGGGCACACGATGTGCGCCTTCTGCACGAGCTCTTCGACCTGCTCGCGCGGCAGGCCCGGGACCGAGATCTCCAGCGCCACTTCGATGCCGAAGCCGGTCGGGATCTGGCCGATGCCGACCTTGCCGGTGATCTGCGTTTCCGCCGGCAGGGCGACCTTGGCCTGGCCAGCCACGTACTTCAGCGCGCCCAGGAAGCAGGCCGAGTAGCCTGCGGCGAACAGCTGCTCCGGGTTGGTGCCCGGGCCGCCCGCACCGCCGAGCTCGCGCGGGGTGGAAAGCTGGATGTCCAGCACGTTGTCGGAGGAGACGGCGCGGCCGTCGCGGCCGCCGTTGGCAGTGGCTTGGGCGGTATACAGAACGTTGGCAATGGACATGGAAATCTCCTGCGGAGTGAAAGGGGGTGGGCCAGATGGCAGGTGTACTGTGCGCGCCCGCCTCGTACTTGTGGCAACATTTCGTCCAGAAAACTTGATCTGGAGTCCGCCATGGTCGACCGACTGCAATCCCTGCTGGACCGTTTCGCGGTGTCTGCGGAGGTCTTCCACGCTGGCGCGCTGTGCGGCATCAACGATCTGCCCGGCGATGGCGAGCGTGGCCAGCTGCATCTGATCCGCGACGGCGATGTGCGCGTCGAGCACCCGGATGGCAGCACGCTGCAGATCACCACGCCCAGCGTGCTGCTGTACCCGCGCCCGCTCGCGCACCGCTTCGTCACCGATGCCACGCCGGGCGCGGATTTCGCGTGCGCCAACCTGCAGTTCGAAGGGGGCGCCAACAACCCGGTCGCCGCTGCCCTGCCGCCGATCGTGTGCCTGCCGCTGGAGGGCTTGTACGGCGGCCAGCCGGTGCTGTCACTGCTGTTCGAAGAAGCCTTCGCACAGCGCTGCGGCCGCCAGGCGCTGCTGGATCGTCTGTTTGAAGTCGTGCTCATCCAGATCCTGCGCGCGCTGATGGAAAGCGGTCAGATCCGCGTCGGCCTGCTCGCGGGCATGGCCCATCCGCGCCTGCGTCACGCGCTGGTGGCGATGCATGAAGCGCCCGCCGACGAGTGGACGCTGGAGTCGCTCGCGCAGCGCGCCGGCATGTCACGCAGCGCCTTCGCCGACAGCTTCCGCGACACCATCGGCAGCACGCCCGGCCACTACCTGCAGGGCTGGCGCACCCGCCTGGTGCAGCAGGCGCTGCGCCGCGGCCAGCCGCTCAAGCGCATCGCCATCGACGTGGGCTACGGCAGCGAAGCAGCGTTGTCGCGCGCGTTCAAAGCGCAGACCGGGCAGTCGCCGCGGCAGTGGAAGCAGGGCAGTGTGGCCGCCGAACGATAACGCGATGCACACCGGCGTCGCTCAGATCGCCCACTCCCGATCCGTCGTGAACATGATCGTCAGCCACCGGTCCGGCGACTCCTCGCCCAGCGCCTCACCGATCTCATCGCGCAGCCGGTCCCACTCGATCAGCGCCCGCGGCGGATCATCGGCGCGCACCACGAAGAACAGCTCGATCTGCTCACCGCGCCCGACCTTGGCCACGTAGCTGCGGTATTCCAGGAAACCGTGCCTGGCCACGATATCGCGCGCCACCTCGTCCACGTGGGTCTGCAGATCCAGCGGCGTGATCAGCAGGATGTCCGACAGCGCCTGGCGCACCGTGCCCATCGGCGCGACGACCACGAACAGGCAGACCACCAGCAGGATCGCCGGATCGATGTACGGCACCAGCCACGCCCACTGCGTGCCACCCAACACATAGCCGCCGACGAAGGCGACCAGATACGCCGCCGACATGCTCGCCGCGACCACCCAGTTCTTCGCATCGAGCGCGATGAAGTCCGAGCCGATCGACCGGTTCGCCCGGCGTACGAACAGCGCCAGCCCGGTTTCGGCCACGATCGAGATCACCGCGAACAGGATCGCCGGCCCCAGCGCGATCTCGCGCCCGCCGGACATCAGCGCATCCACTGCATTGACCGCCGCATACAGCGCCGCGCCGATCATCAACGTGCCGCTGACCCCGAGCACGATCGGCTCCAGGTGCCAGAAGCCCATGGTGAAGCGCTGGTTCAAGCGTGACTGCAGGGTATCCACATGGGTCGACAGGCTGATCAGGCGCACCACCAGCAGCGACAGCCAGGTCATCACCACGTCGATCAGCCCATAGATGCCGTCGAAGATGATCAGCGAGGAGTTGGCCAGCAGGCCGAACGCCACGGCCGCGGCAGCCATCGCCAAGGAGGCGGCGATCGACAGGCGCAGGACGCCTTGTTCGGTGGTGGGGTCGAAGCTGGGAAGGCGGAGTGCGGGCATGGATGCCTGGGAGGGCGTGCAGAGATGCATTGTCTACTGCCTTATGGCAGGCGTGTACTGCCTTGACGCGATGGCCCCCCGCAGCGCTTCTAGAGCAGCTTTCATTGGAGTCTGCCAAGCAATTGATGTTACTGATAATATCAGTGAATCAGGATGTGCCCGCCGCCGCCGCGCGTTACGCCGATTACACCGCCTGGTTGTTCGCTCGCTTCGGTTTGGCGCATACATTCTGGCGACACTGCTCGTAGCCCGCTTCTGGCACCTCGTTGGGCCACGATGGGCAGGATGGCAATTAGATGTCGATCTCCAAGCAGTTGATAAGATGCTGTTTAGCAGTGCATTTGGCGGCTTCGTTCTCTCGTATCTCAAAGACACGATCAGCTCTAAGTAGTTCGATCCGCTGAGACGGTTCTTGGACGAGCTCAGTAGCAGTCACATCCCTGACAATACCTCCACGGGGGCGCCCGCTAACCGGACGAGGAAGGCTCATGTACAGAAAAACTCTTGTTGCTATCCCAGTCGGCATCACCACAGACGACGAGGTAAAGGAGTGGCTCGTGGAGAACGTGGGGGACTGGGAGGCAGCCCTCGATCTAGAAGTGGAGTACGTAGACGACCGTGCGGTGTACCAATGGCACCAGATTGACGATATCGATGTAGCAGGCGGCTGTGTGCGCATTCAATACATGGTTGAGTATGACGCCTACTATGGATGTAAGGACATGGATTCAAGCGGTGAGGATGACCGGGATATAACCGGCCAATGGCGCAATGGTGAGGTAGTTTTCCAGACTTTTGTGCAGCCAGAGCGGTCCGTTCCTGATGACGAATTGTGATCGCGATCTCATGAAAGAAGCCGCCCTCGGGCGGCTTCTTCGTTCGTCGCTCAGGCCAAGCTTGCTTGACGCTAGCCGTCCCAGCAACTGGCCACATCCCATCTGTCATTCGCCCACCCTTGGGCGCATTCCATCGCGGTGCGGGCCATGAGCAGCGCCCCGTTGTGCAGGACCAGATCGATATAGGCCTGCCGCTGGATGTCGCCATCCTTAGTGGCCTGCCGATCCTGCCGGCCTCCAGCTTCGACGCAATGATCAATGACCCGCCATATGCCAGCGGCGGCACTCACGCCTCCGCGCATAAGGCCTCGTCGACCGCCAAGTACGGTTGCCACGCGCACGAGGATTTCGCCGGCGACGAACGCGACCAGCGCTCCCATCTGGCATGGATGCGGCTGTGGCTTGCCGAATGCTCGCGCGTGCTGAAGGAGGGCGCGCCGGTGCTGTTGTTCACCGACTGGCGTCAGCTGCCGCTCACCACTGACGCCCTGCAGTGCGCCGGCTTCACGTGGCGCGGTATCGCCGTCTGGGACAAGACCGAGGGCGTCCGGCCGCAGCTGGGGCGCTTCCGCAACCAAGCCGAGTACGTGGTTTGGGGCAGCAAGGGCAGCATGCCGGTGAAGCGCCGAGCGCCAGTCCTGCCGGGCGTGATGCGGGAGAGCGTGCGCAAGGCGGACAAGCACCACCTGACCGGCAAGCCGACTGATCTCATGCGCCAGCTGGTCCGCATCTGCGAAGAGGGCGGCAATATCCTCGATCCGTTCGCCGGGTCCGGCACCACCCTGGTCGCCGCAGATCGGGAGGGATACGACTGGACCGGCATCGAGATGACCCAGCACTACTTCGACGTAGCACGGGCGAGATTGCCAACGCCCTGACCCATCCCAACGCAGACCGACGTAGCCGCCTTCGGGCGGCTTTCTTGGTTGCTGTGCTCGACATCGTTGTATGGAGAAAGCGCTGTTACTTGATCCAGAAGCCGGCGAAGACCACTCATGTGATGGTCGAACCTTCCCTCCGGAAGATAAACGATCTTCTCGAGGTCGAGTGCAGCGCGGAATAGCACCGACATCGCAACGTATGTGAAGGCGAATGTGTCATCCAGTCTAGGGGGTGACCGATGGGTCATTCCCGTCTCACCTTGATGGCGAAGGGCAAGGGCACCTAAATCGTTGTGTGCAAAGCTACAGAACAGAGTGTAAGGGCTGATCAAGTCCGTGAGCTCGGCGCGAACGAAGGCTTCAATCTGAGTCATGCGCTTTTTCTTGAACTCTTCGTGGAGCGGTGCATGCTCACGCTGCATGTCTCTCAGTGCCTCTGCCGGATCTATCTTGTGTATATCAGGTAGGAACTCTGATTCCAGCATCCTCTCGTACATTCGCTTTGCGCCGTCGAGCTGGTTATATCTCATCCGTCTTACGTGGTCATCGTCACGACCAAGCAGACGCAAGTCAGCGAACGCCTCCTGCATGCCTCGGACGTGCATTGCTGCGTGTGTCGGCATGCCTACCACAATCAAGTGCACCGTCGCCTCGTATTGCTCTGCAATCGTCAGAAAGAGGGCACATTGCGGTCGGCCAGGTGGCGATAAGGGAGGGCGCATCTCCCCGATAAAGCTATGAGCTGCACTCACTGACTGAGATGCCAAGTCGAGAACTTGCTGTTGAACGTCCATGAAGTCCACCTGATCGAATCTACCAAGCTAGAGGCAGCGGCCCATGCTTGGCAGCTGTGCAGGGATGGTATATCGGGCGTAGTTCGTCCGCGCATGGCTCATCCAAGGCGATGCACTGGCAGCCGCTGCCCCGTGCATTTGGCCTGCCCAGCGCAGCCTACCTCCTATGTCACTGCGGATGCAGTCACCGCAGTGGGTGGCCGGGCCGCCCCGAATGCCATTGTGCCCCCGGCGCGCGCACTCGTCTCCCCGCCACGCCTGCGGTCTTCGTACCTCCTTTTTTCTGCACCGCTGCGACACCACTCGCGAGGCCGCCGCAGCTGCTGCTCACGCCCATCTCAGGTGCACGTCCAACCCTGCGGAACCCTGCAGGAAGGGAGGGCTTTCCAGACCATCCAGCGACGCCCGGCAGACAGCGTGCCGACCTCTAATTATTTGGAGTCCCACCGGGAACAGGTAACGGGGTAATCGGCGTGGGAAAAAGGCCGTGAAGTGCTAGTGCCGCAAGGGTTATGGCAGGTTACCGCTACTGGTAATTTGAGTAGCGGCGCTTCCCTTGGTGAGTAATGTCATTGATTTAAAAGGACTTTTTTTAAGTCACATGTTACCTCCCCAAAAGGTAATCAGATTACTTCGACGTTACCCTAAAATTACCTTTGATATATCTATATAAGCCGTTGATTTTATAGGGTTTCTATGGAGACTCGTCTGGGTGGTTACCTAAGTTACCCGTTTCCGGTGGCCATCGAAATATTTTGCCTTATAGGGCGGAAAGCTTCGCTCCACCGTCCTGCCCGCCCGCTGCCCGTCGTCGCTGCCCGGTTCAAGCCACCGGCTGCAGGAGCCGTTCGGTGCTGTTGCGCGGCGTGTTGACGGCCCGGCTTACTCAATAGGCCTTCATCGCCGGCGTCTCGCTGGCTAGCAGCATTGCCATCGCGTCGTCAGGCACCGCTGTCATCCTTTCCTTGGCTTGGTCAGCTGCCAGCCACACGGGCATCCGGTCGTGGATGTCCGCTGATACCCCGTTGCTGTCGCCGGTAATCACGGTGAAGCTGCCCAGGTCGTCGTCGCCAAGCAGTTTGCTGGCGTCTTCCCAGAGGCCGGCAGCCCATAGCGGCTGGCGGCGATCCGGGCGCAGTGGACCGTCCGAGAGTGCACCAGTTACGCCGTGGGCGTGATTGGGGCTGAGATGTAGGTTGACCGGCACCAAGACAGGCGACGAGCAGAGGTCCACCGGCGGCATGCAGACCTAAGTGCCTCGGGTCGTGGTCGCCCGTGAGCCTAGAGGTCGTTGCGGAAGTGGAGGCGCAGTTGGTCGAAGGCCTGGACTACTTCATCGCCAAAGTCGTCTTCTTGGAAAGGATCAATTGGCTCAAAAAGCGTCGGGGCAAGCAACTTGAGTTCGTTGGCGACTAGGTCCGGGTCATAACGGGACAGAGAGAGCTTTGTCGTTTTCGCGGTTGCCGTGGACAGTGCCCTCCGCAAGCATTCGTAGAGATGGAGAACGTTCTCAAGCGAAGAGCGATAGGGAGCTCCAAACAGCACTCCTACGCGGTGAACATGGGTGCGCAATTCAGCGGCGTAATCCTTGTGCTCGAGCAACGCTGATCTCACACGGTAGGATGCTTCTGAAAGCACGAGTGGCTCACCCGCGCCCTCGAACATTTCGTATTCATCAGGCGCGCTCCGCGCGCGGCCCATCGCGTCTCTGAGCGCCTCGGTGCAGACCATCACCTTTTCAGCAAGTTCTGAATTTCTCTTGAATCGCAACTCCTGCTGCCAGCGGTTCACGCCCCAAGCAGCGACAGCGGCGGCAAGAAGAGCGGCTAGACCTTGTAAGAACGCCCCTGTAGCGCTCCAGTCGATCGCGCGAGCGCGGGCGCCGATGGCGTAGCCGGCGCCGGCACCTATTGCGAGCATGGAAAGCGCCATAGCGGCAGCGGGCAAAGAGATACGGAACGGTGGAGATGGCTTCTTCATGAAGGTTGGCCGAAATCGCATTCCTGTGCAGGTTCTAGGCGGTTGGGGTCGGTGCGCGATGCAGTGTCTCAGGCCTGAGCTGGGTGTACCGTTTCAGTTCGTTCCATGATTCATGCAGCGTAACTGCTGCCACCTCGGGGATATCGTACCCCTGCTCGAACAGGCGCGACGTGGCCTCGTGTCGAAGATCATGGGAGCACAGATCCTCGATGCGCAGCTTCGCGCAGGCGCGGGTAAAGGCTGTGCCTACTGAGCTGGGGTTGTACGGGAAGATCGGCCCGTCCACCTCCCCCTGTGGCTGTCGCTCCACGATGTCCCACGCTTCGCCCAGCAGGGGGAAGCGCTTGTGGTTCCCGAGCTTTTTGCGGGGGTGCTTGGCATCCCTCAGCAGGGCTGTGCGATTTGCCCGGTCGATGTCCGACCACAGTAGGCGCGTGATTTCGCTCTCGCGCTTCGCCGTCAGTACGGCGAAGTCGATGATATCCACCATAGGAATGGTCGAGCGCCACGCAGCCGCGAGGAAGTGTTCCCGTAGCCCCGCCAGTTCCTCGGCTGTGGGCCGCCTGTCCCGGCGCTTCGACTTCCCCACCAGGCGCAGCACCGGCGGAGCCTCGGCCACCGGGTCATGGGGCAGCTTCACGCCTTTCATGGGGCCGGCAAGCTTGAGCAGCTCGGAGAGATAGCCCAGCTCTACGTTCATGGTTGCTGGCGCGCAGGCTGGGATAATCATGCCGTTGGCCATCATGTGATCGCCGCGGATTCGCCGGCGGGTGTGCTCGATCACATCGTTGGCCGTGAGCTTCCTGGCCACGATGTCGCCCAGGCCCTCGCGGATTCTGGTCATGTTGCCGGAGTGGGTCTTGGAGATGGCCCTGATGCTGGCCAGCTCGTTGATTCGCCGGGCGATCAGTTTGCCGATGGTGATCTCTTCACCGGGTGTAGCGCCTCGGGCCTCCTGATCGGCAAGCTCGCGGTCCATGCGGTCCCCCCCAGGCCTTCGCAGCCGTCTTGGTGGGGAAGGTACGGGTTTGGGTGGGGTGGCCTTTGCGGCGCACAATAGCGCGGCAGCGGCCGTCTCGATTTTGCAGGGTTGCCATGGTGTACCAGCTCGGATGTACCACGCCCTCCGTGGTACGCCAATGGCACAGCCGGTTAGGAAAATGCGGGAAAAGTGGTGCAGATTCGGGAAATAGTGAGAAGCCTATATGCTTGATAAGTCAGTGAAAACTAAAGAAATCAAGGGTATTCGGCTCTGCGTCGCCCCCATGATGGACTGGACGGACCGCCATTGCCGGTATTTCCACCGGTTGCTGGCCCCGGGCGCACGGCTGTATACCGAAATGGTGCACGCCAACGCGGTGATCCACGGCGACCGTGAGCGCCTGCTCGGCTTCGACGGCAGCGAGCACCCGCTGGCCCTGCAGCTCGGTGGCAGCGATCCGGCCCTGCTGGCCCAGGCCGCCCGTATCGCGCAGGAATGGGGCTACGACGAGGTCAATCTCAACTGTGGCTGCCCCTCCGATCGCGTCCAGGCCGGGCGCTTCGGCGCCTGCCTGATGCGCGAGCCGGCGCTGGTGGCCGAGTGCGTAAGCGCGATGGTCGCTGCGGTGGACATCCCGGTCACGGTGAAGTGCCGCTTGGGCGTGGATGACGACAACGACTACGAAAACTTCGTCAACTTCGTCGATCAATCGACCAACGCCGGCAGCGCGATGTTCGTGGTGCATGCCCGCAACGCGTGGCTGAAGGGCCTTTCGCCGAAGGAAAACCGCGAAGTGCCGCCGCTGCGCTACGACTGGGCACATCGTCTCAAGGCCGACCGTCCGCAGCTGCAGATCGTCCTCAACGGTGGCCTGGCCACGGTCGAGGCCGCGCAGGCCCAGTTGCCGGCGCTGGATGGGGTGATGCTGGGCCGTGCCGCCTACCACGACCCCTACGTGCTGCATCAGCTGGAGGCCGCCCAGACCGGTGCCCCGCTGCAGTCGCGCGAGGCGCTGCTGCGCGCCATGCAGCCCTATATCGAAGCCCAACTGGCCCGTGGGCTGGCGCTCAAGCACATCACCCGCCACCTGCTGGGCCTGTTCCACGGCCAGCGGGGCGGCCGTGCCTTCCGCCAGATCCTGAGCGAAGGCTCGCACCGCGTCGGTGCCGACTGGAGCCTGATCGAGCAGGCGTTGGCGGTCACCCGCGCCCAGGCCGAGCGCGTCGCGGCGTGAGCCGCGTCACCTTGTCAGCTTGACAAGGACCCCGGTTTAGCCACCAATGTTCACTTAGATGAACAAAGCGGGGAGGCAGGCGGAAAAGTTCAGACCGGATTCACTGGCTAAAACCAAGAATTCGCTAAAGATTCGTAAAGCGCCGGCCCAGGCTGGCGGTTGCCGATTCACAACTTTTGAACGTTTAGCCGCGCTCCGCTAGGATCAGACCGATGTTCTCCGTGACCCGCCACCGCCGCATTGCCGCCTTCGCCCTTCTGGCGACGGGCGCCGCTGCCTCCACCGGCAGTGCGTGGGCACAGATGCCGCCGCCGGAAGCGGCCCGTGCCGAGATGATGCGCACGGCCGAACGCGGTGGCCCTCAGGAGCGCTCGCTGTCCGATGCGGTGCGCCGTGTGCAGCGGACTACCGGTGGACACATCCTCGGCGCCGAGCGCGTGCCCTTCGATGGGCGCGATATCAACCGGGTGAAGTACATGGATGACCGCGGTCGCGTCCGCTATATGGACGATCCCGCGACATCGCGTTCACAGCCCCGCACGCCGCGCTCGGATATGTCATCACTACGCGGCGATAACCCCTGAACAGGGATAGTTGTCCGCAGTCATCTGCATTACCCACTGGCCCCATGGGGCCATACCCAGGACACTAGGGAGAGTTCATGCGTATCCTTCTGGTCGAAGACGAAGCCCCGCTGCGGGAAACACTGGCAGCCCGGCTCAAGCGCGAAGGCTTTGCCGTCGATGCTGCGCAGGACGGTGAGGAAGGTCTGTACATGGGCCGCGAAGTTCCGTTCGACGTCGGCATCATCGATCTGGGCCTGCCCAAGATGTCGGGCATGGAACTGATCAAGGCGCTGCGCGACGAGGGCAAGAAGTTCCCGGTGCTCATCCTGACCGCGCGTTCGAGCTGGCAGGACAAGGTCGAGGGCCTCAAGCAGGGCGCCGACGATTACCTCGTCAAGCCGTTCCACGTGGAAGAGCTGCTGGCCCGCGTCAATGCGCTGCTGCGCCGTGCCGCCGGCTGGAGCAAGCCGACGCTGGAGTGCGGCCCGGTCGCGCTGGATCTTGCCGCGCAGACGGTCAGCGTCAACGGCAGCAACGTGGATCTCACCAGCTACGAGTACAAAGTGCTCGAGTACCTGATGATGCATGCCGGTGAACTGGTCTCCAAGGCCGACCTCACCGAGCACATCTATCAGCAGGACTTCGACCGCGACTCGAACGTGCTGGAGGTCTTCATCGGCCGCCTGCGCAAGAAGCTCGATGCCGACGGCGAACTCAAGCCGATCGAAACCGTGCGTGGCCGCGGTTACCGCTTCGCCATTCCGCGCAACGAAGGCTGAGCTGCGGCTGGCGATAGATGATGTCCGGCCGTCTGTGGTTCTTTAAACGCTGGCGGCCGCGCTCACTGCAGGCGCGCCAGCTGTTGGCCGCCTCGGTGGGCCTGGTGGCCTTCCTGGCCCTGGCCGGCTACGCGCTGGACGCGGCCTTCGCCGATACCGCGAAGGCCAACCTGCGCGAGCGGCTGAAGAACTACGCCACGGCCTACGCGGCCGGCATCGACTTCACCCGCGACCGCTCGCTGTACATCCGCGAGCAGCCACCGGATCCGCGCTTTGACGTCCCGGGCAGCGGCCTTTATCTGCAGGTCGTGATGCCGGACGGCAAGGGCAACTCCATGTCTGCCGAAGGCCCGATGCTGCCCACCGTGGGCGGCGGCATGCTGGCCCCGCGCCAGGAAGTCTTCGAAGGCCCGTTGCCGATGATCCAGATCGACGGCAGCGAGGGCTCGGCCTACCGCTATGGCATGGGCCTGGTCTGGGACGCCGACGCCGACCCGGCCACCGAATTCCCGTACACCATCTACGTGCTCGAAGACTCGCGCGCGCTCGGTGCACAGCTGCGCGTGTTCCGCGGGCGCGTGTGGTTCTACCTCGGCGGCATCGGCCTGATCCTGCTGCTGCTGCAGACGGTCATTCTGCAGTGGAGCCTGCGCCCGATGCGGCGCGTGATCAACGAACTGACCAAGGTCCAGCGCGGTGAAACCGAGCGCATGAGCGAACGCCATCCGCGCGAGCTGGAGCCACTGACCGACAGCATCAACGCCTTCATCGAGAGCGAGCGCGAAAACCTCGAACGCCAGCGCAACACCCTGGCCGATCTCGCGCACAGCCTGAAGACGCCGCTGGCGGTGCTGCGCACGCAACTCGACAGCGGCGCACGCGATGAGGATCTGCGCGAAGAGTTCGACGTGCAGCTGCGGCGCATGAACAACCTGGTGTCCTACCAGCTGGCGCGCGCGGCTTCGTCCGGTCACAAGCTGTTCTCCGCCCCGTTGCCGATCGAGTCCAACGCCGAGGAAATCGTGCGGGGCCTGGAGAAGGTCTACGCCTCCAAGGGTGTGCTGTGCGAATTCGACATCGACCCGGCCGCGCGTTTCCACGGCGAGCCTGGCGATCTGCAGGAACTGCTCGGCAACCTGCTGGAGAACGCCTTCAAGTGGGCCAAGCGCCGTGTGCTGCTGACCGCGCATCCGTTGCCGGCCCCCGGTGCGCGACGCGCGGGGCTGGTGCTGTCGGTGGATGACGATGGCCCGGGCATCGCACCGGAAGACGTCGCCAAGGTGCTGCAGCGTGGTGTGCGTGGCGATGAGCGCGTGCAGGGCCACGGCATCGGCCTGTCGATCGTGCAGGACCTGATCAAGGATTACCGCGGCGAACTGCAGGTGAAGCGTTCGCCCGAATTGGGTGGCGCACGCTTTGAAGTGAAGTTGCCGCCGGGGCCGTAATGCGTCACCGCATCAGCGGTGACGGACCATAGAACCGCTGCAGATGCCCGGCGACCGCCGGCATCTCGCGCGCCAGCAGCGCCGGTGCGGAGAAGTGGTACTCGCTGACCACCGCGAAGAATTCTTCCGGCGCCTCGGACGCATACGGATCGATCAGCGTCTCGCGGCCCTGGTCCACCTCGGCGCAGAACGCATCATAGGCCTGCTGGAAATCCGCCGCCCACTGTTTCTGCCACGCCCGCGGCAACGGCGGCGTGCCGTCGATCGCCCCGTCCAGCGCATCGATCTTGTGCGCCATCTCATGCACCGCCACGCAGAACCCGGCTTCGGGGTCGGCGATGTCGGCCTGGATGTCGGCCCACGACAGAATCAGTGGACCGCTGTCCCACGATTCGCCGATCAACGCATCGTCCCATTCGTGCAGCACGCCGGCCGCATCCACCTGGCTGCGGTGCACGCGGAACGCGTTGGGATACACGATCAGCTGCGACCAGCCACGCAGGCCGATCTCGCCCAGTTCCAGCAACGGCAGGCAGCACAGCGCGGCCAGCAACACGCCATCGGCGTCCTCCAGCTGCAGTTCGGCGGCGGGGCTGATGGTTTTCTCGTGCAGGAAGCGGGCCGCCAGGGCACGCAGGCGTTCGCGGCGGGCAGGATCCAGATGCTGCAGCCAGACGGCGCGGCGGCAGGTGGTGTCCCAAAGGGTAGGGTCGATCTCGCGTGGCGTGCGGCGCAGCCAGCCCAACAGTCGTTCGATCAGCGGAACATACCCGGCAGGAAGCTGTGCCACTTCGGTGCGCGCAGGCGCGGCAGCACGTCGTCATCGCCGC
The DNA here is from genome assembly GCF_054188265.1 of Stenotrophomonas sp. IS26. NCBI lineage: Bacteria > Pseudomonadati > Pseudomonadota > Gammaproteobacteria > Lysobacterales > Lysobacteraceae > Stenotrophomonas > Stenotrophomonas sp. IS26. The sequence goes on along the minus strand of NZ_JBSZJV010000011.1, from coordinate 83,906 downwards.
CGCCACCCGTGCTGGTACCGCTGCTGGCGCTGGGTTTGACCGTGGCCGGTGCCGCGGCGGCCGAGGCCGAGGCCGGCGCGCTGCGCTCGTTCTCGCCTGCCGAATAGACACACGCGCCGCGACCCGCCGTGGTGAGCGCATCGGAAGCATGCGCGGCCAGCGGGGCCATCAGGAGGAGCAGGCAATGGGCGAACGGGCGCATCGTCAACATCCAGCGGCGGGTCAAGTTCTCGATTCTAGCCCGATTCGGCCGGGGGATTGGAAGGCCCCCGGGCGGGCGCTGGCGGCGGCTTTCCCGCATACTTTTCCCGTTTACCCGATGGAAGCTGCCGTGGACGACCGCCAACTGCTGGCCAAACTGGGCGCCGGGCGCCTGTCCGGCGACGCGCTGGCGCGCGAACTGGGCCAGACCCGCGCCGCGATTTGGAAGCGGATTCAAGGACTTAGAGCCGCCGGGCTCGATATCGACGGCCGCGCCGGTGACGGTTACCAGTTGCAGCAGCCGCTGGACCTGCTGGACGCCGAGGCCATCCAGGCCGCGCTGCCGGCCGCCACCGGCGACCTGCTGACCTCCCTGCGGGTGGCGTGGTCGGTCGCGTCAACGAACAGTGAATTGCTGCGCTGCAGCGCGCCGGAGCGCGGGGCGATGGCTCTGCTTGCCGAGCGCCAGACCCGTGGCCGCGGTCGCCGCGGGCGGGTCTGGGCCTCGCCGCTGGCGGCGCATGTCTACCTTTCGGTGCTGCGCGGGTTTGCCGGTGGTCTCTCGCGGCTGGGCGGGCTGAGCCTGGTCGCCGGGGTCGCCGTGGCCGAAGCACTGCGTGAGGCCGGCTATGCGGGCGTCGCCCTGAAATGGCCCAATGACCTTGTCGTCGACGGGCATAAGCTCGGCGGCCTGCTGATCGAAGGCGGCGGTGAATTCGCCGGCCCCGCACGCGCGGTGATCGGCCTGGGCGTCAACGTGCGCATGCCCGCTGCGTTCGCGGCGGAGATCACCCAGCCCTGGACCGATCTGGACACGTTGTCCGGCGCACAGACGTCGCGCAATGCGGTGGTCGCGCGCATCCTGGCCAGCCTGCTGCCGGCGCTGGATGCCTTCGAGCAGGACGGCCTGGGACCGTTCCTCGCGCGCTATGCCGCGCTGGACAGCCTGGCCGGGCGCGAGGTGCAGGTGGAAGAAGGCGGCGTGCTGTTTGCCGGCACGGCGCTGGGTCTGGCCGACGATGGGGCGCTGCGTGTGCGCATCGACGGCAGTGAACGGGTTTTCCATGCGGGCGAAGTCAGCGTGAGGGCGCAATGAGCGACTGGTTGTTTGATCTGGGCAATTCGCGCTTCAAGTTCGCGCCGCTGCAGGGCGTGCGCGCGGGCGACGTGCAGGCGTGGCCGCATGGTGCTGAAGCGATGCCGGCCGCGGCACTGGATGCGCTGCCGTCAGGCGACACCGCCTACGTTGCCAGCGTCGCCGCACCCTCGTTGACCGCCGCCATGCTGGATGTATTGCAGGCGCGCTTCCGCCAGGTCCGCGTGGCGCGTACCGAAGGCGAGTACGCCGGTGTGCGGATCGCCTATGCCGACCCCGCCCGCTTCGGCGTGGACCGTTATCTGGCGCTGTTGGCGGTGGCTGCACGTGGCCAGGCGGTGCTGATCGCCGGCGTCGGCACCGCGCTCACCATCGATCTACTCGACGCCGAGGGCCAGCACCACGGCGGGCGCATCTCGGCCTCGCCGACCACCATGCGCGAAGCGCTGCACGCGCGTGCCGTGCAGTTGCCGGCGGCGGGCGGTGAGTACAGTGAGTTCGCCAACGACACCGCCGATGCGCTGGCCTCCGGCTGCGACGGGGCCGCGGTGGCGCTGATCGAACGCAGCCGCGTGCAGGGCGGCGAACGGCTCGGCGCGTTGCCACATCTGCTGGTGCACGGCGGCGGTGCGCCCGCGTTGCTGCCGCTGCTGGGCGATGCCGAATTCCAGCCGTCGCTGGTGCTGGATGGGCTGGCACGCTGGGCCGTGCATCAACCGCCATCGGCAGGCTAGGATCAGCCGATGCTTACCCGTGCCCTGATCGTCGTCCTGGTCATTCTCAATCTCGGTGTCGCGCTGTGGTGGCTGTTGCGTGGCGAACCGGCCAGCGCACCGCCGGCCTCGCCGGCCGGTGTGGCGCAGCTGGAAGTGCTGCCGAGCACGCAGGCGCCGACGACGTCTGTGGCTCCCCCGGATGCCACGCCAGCCCTGCAGGACGTGACGCCCGCCTCCGCGCCAGTGGCCCAGCCGCCGGTGCCCGTCTCCGTGCCGGCGACCGCCGTGGCTGACACGCCCGCGCCAAGGCCCGCCGCCAGCGTGCCGGCGCCCGCTCCGGTGGCCGATGCACCCGCACCGGCCGTCGCACCCGCACCCGTACCCGTCACCGCGACGCCCGCACCCGCACAGTGCGTGAGCCTGGGGCCGTTCGCCGACCGCGCTGCCGCCCAGGCCGCCCAGTCGCGCGCCGCCGGTGCCCTGGGTGGGGCCAAGCTGCGTGAGGTGGCCGATGCCGGTGCGACCCGTTACCGCGTGCTGCTGCCGCCTGCCGCCAGCCGGGAGGCGGCGCAGGCCATGGTCAAGCGCATCGTCGCAGCGGGCGTGAGCGACTACTACATCATTGCCCAAGGCGAGGACACCAACGCCATCGCGCTGGGCCAGTACCGCAATCGCGAAGGCGCGGATCGCCGCCTGGCGGCCCTGAGTGCGGCTGGTTTCAAGGCGACCATGGTCGCCAGCGGGGGCGATGGCAGCGCGCAGTGGTGGCTGGATGCGACCCTGGCCGAGGGCACCGACCCCGCCGTGGCCCGCCAGCGCAGCGGCGCGGCCCAGCACCGCTCGCTGGAATGCGCACGCTTGCGCTAGAATCCCGGCTCCGCGACGGGTCGTCCCGCTGCGATGCCCATGCCGGCATAGCTCAGTTGGTAGAGCAACCGCCTTGTAAGCGGTAGGTCCCCAGTTCGAATCCGGGTGCCGGCACCATTGATACCAGGTCGGTAACGACTGCTGCAGCGCCGCGAGTCGTATCACGCCGCGCTGGCTATGCTGGTCCTCTTTGCAACGGAGGCAACAGCGATGGCGATGTATTCCCCGGTTTCCCTGATTGGCGTGCCCACCGATATCGGGGCGGGCCACCGTGGCGCGGGTCTGGGACCGGACGCCCTGCGCATCGCCGGGCTGGGTGACGCGCTCACCGCGCGTGGCGTGGAGGTACGCGATCTTGGCAACCTGGCCGGTCCGCGCAACCCGTGGACGGCACCGGTGCAGGGCTACCGCCATCTTGACGAAGTCGTGGCCTGGAACCGCGCGCTGATGGACGCGACCTACGGCGAACTCCAGGCCGGGCGCATGCCGATCATGCTCGGCGGCGACCACTGCCTGGGCATCGGCTCGATCACCGCGGTCGCGCGCTGGTGCCGCGAGCAGGGCAAGGACCTGCGCGTGCTCTGGCTGGATGCGCATTCGGATTTCAACACCAGCGAGGTCACCCCGTCGGGCAACGTGCACGGCATGCCGGTGGCCTGCCTGTGCGGGCTCGGCCCGGACGCGCTGACCCGCCTCGGCGGTGACGCACCGGCGATCCGCCCGCAGCAGGTGCACCAGATCGGCATCCGCTCGGTGGACCAGGAAGAGAAGCGCCTGATCAAGCAGCACCAGGTGGATGTCTATGACATGCGCTACATCGACGAAGCCGGCATGAAGCGCACGATGGAGGCTGCGCTGGCCGGCATCGATGCCAACACGCACCTGCACGTCAGCTTCGACGTGGATTTCCTGGACCCCAGCATTGCACCCGGCGTCGGCACCACGGTGCCTGGCGGGGTGAACTACCGCGAAGCGCAGCTGGTGATGGAGATGATCGCCGACACCGGGCGCATGGGCTCGCTGGACATCGTCGAGCTGAATCCGTTGCTGGACAACCGCAATGCCACCGCGGAACTGGCGGTGGATCTGGTCGAAAGCCTGTTCGGAAAATCGACGCTGATGCGCGATTGAGAACTTCTGGCTGAACAGCGTTTTCCTGCATTCACATCCGCTGCACGCCTCTCCCGCCAGATTGCACGTCACGCGGCGCCGTGTGTTTCGACCCACGGCGCGGCAGGTCAGGAAGAGGAGTTGCGCTGGCGTGCTCATCTGACAGGCGGGACCGGATTCCGGTATTGAATTTGATCAACCAGGAGAACCCTATGAAGCGTGTTATCGCACTGATGCTGTTGTCGATGTTCTCGGTCGCCATGCTGTCCGGCTGCAACACCGTTGCTGGTGCTGGCAAGGACGTGCAGAAGGCCGGTGAAACGGTCGAAGGCGCTGCCAAGGGCAACTGATCCACGGATCAGGCGTCAACGAAAAAGGCCGGGGATTCCCGGCCTTTTTCATGTCCAACAATGACTGTGCAACGTGCGCGGTGGTGAATCCATTCAAGCTCGTGAGTGTGCGCTTCATCGCCGCTTGACCGCACGCCAACGCGGGCGGGCGCATTCTGATCCCACGGCGAGATGGCCGTTGCAATCGAGGAAGCGAACCCATGAACAAAGACATCATTTCCGGCAAGTGGACGCAGCTCAAGGGCAAGGCGCAGGCCAAGTGGGGCGACCTGACCGACGACGATTTCAAGGTGGCCGAAGGCAACGCCGAGTACCTCGCAGGCCGCCTGCAGGAACGCTATGGCTGGGCACGCGACCGTGCTGAAACCGAAGTCCGCGACTTCGAAGCGGCCATGCGCAAGGATTATCCGGATTACCACTGAGGGTGATCCGTGACGACGGCGCCGCCGTCGGGGTTGAAACCGGAACGGGCCGCGAGAGCGGCCCGTTTTTGTTGGGGTGCGTTGGCGATCAGCGGCGGCGATGCAGCGGCGGATCGGGCACGTATTGGCCGGGGAAGGCCTGCGGCTCGTCACGCACTGGCGCGTTCACCCGCGCAATGATGCCGCGTGCCACCAGATTGCGTTCGCTGTCGTAGCGCACCTGCACCTGTTGCGCCGGATAAGCGGTATCGCGCTCGAACGCGGTGTTGCGCACCCGCGACTGCTCGCGCTGTCCATGCCCGGTGCCCAGTTGCGGTGCCGGCGCGGTGGTGGAACCGGTCACGCGGGCGCTCTCAATGGTAGATGACCGCGCCTGGGGGCGCGCCTTGGCATCGGCCGGGCCCGCCACGGCGGGGGCGGCTTCCCAGGACACGCGTCCGGCTTCGTGGAAGACCGCCACGCCGATCACGCCGATGTTGGCCGGGCGCCCGGTGCGGCCGGCGTAGCTGCGGTCCGGATCGGTGAACACGAACTGCGCGACTTCGTCGGCGGATTTGCGCCAGCCGTGGATATCGGTGGTCTGCCACGGGTTGAGCACGTAACCGGTCTGGTGGGGCGCGGCCACCTCGCCGCTGATGGCATTCAGACCATCCACCGAGAGCACCACCAGCACACGCTCGGCGCTGCCGTTGCGCAGGCGCACGCTGTAACGGTGGCCCTGCTGCCCCGCGATCCAGCGCTGGCCGTCCTGGCGGTACTGGGTCAGGGCCTGGCCGCTGTCGCGGTCGATCACCGTCAGGTGGACCGGACCGGTGTCATGACGCAGCGGGAGCGCCGGTTTGAAGCCGCACAGGGCCAACACGGCAAGCATGGGCAGGATCAGGTCTTTCATGGGAAGGCTCCGCAGGGCAGGTGCAGGATCAAACGGACGGCCTGGGCCAACGGGGTCGAGCGCGGGCAGGTAAACTGGGGCGGTTCACTTGTCAGCACTGATTCCCCCATGACGACCCGCGTTCTTACCGGCATCACCCCCTCCGGCACGCCCCACCTGGGCAACTATGTCGGCGCCATCCGCCCGGCGATCACCGCCAGCCAGGCCTCGGATATCGAGAGCTTCTTCTTCCTGGCCGACCTGCACAGCCTGATCAAGGCGCAGGAGCCCGAGCGCACCCAGCGCTCCACGCTGGAGATCGCGGCAAGCTGGCTGGCGTGCGGGCTGGATCCGGACAAGGTGTGGTTCTACCGGCAGAGCGACATCCCGGAAACCACCGAGCTGATGTGGTTCCTGACCGTGATCGCCAGCAAGGGCATCCTCAACCGCGCGCACGCCTACAAGGCCGCCGTGGACAAGAACCGCGAGGAGCAGCTGGATGACGACGCCGGGGTCAGCGCGGGGTTGTTCATGTACCCGGTGCTGATGGCCGCCGACATCCTGATCTTCAAGGCCAACCGGGTGCCGGTCGGCCGCGACCAGATCCAGCACATCGAGATGGCGCGCGATTTCGCGCAGCGCTTCAACCATGTCTACGGCCAGGCGTTCTTCCCGCTGCCGGAGGTGGTGATCGATGAGCAGGTCGCCACGCTGGCGGGCCTGGACGGCCGCAAGATGAGCAAGAGCTACCACAACACCATTCCGCTGTTCGCCCCGCGCGCGGAGCTGAAGAAGCTGGTGTCCTCGATCCTCACCGATTCGCGCGCACCCGGCGAGCCCAAGAGCACCGAAGGCTCGGCGCTGTTCCAGATGTACCAGGCGTTCGCCACCCCGGAGCAGACTGCGGCGTTCGCGCAGGCCTTCGCCGAGGGCATCAGCTGGGGCGATGCCAAGCAGCAGCTGTTCGAGCGCATCGACAGCGAGATCACCCCGCTGCGCGAGCGCTATGACGCGCTGATGGCCGAGCCGGAAAAAATCGAGGCGCTGCTGCGTCGTGGTGGCCAGCAGTTGCGCGAGCAGTTCGCCGTGCCGTTGCTCAAGGAGCTGCGTCATGCGGTCGGCCTGCGCGATCTCTCCACCGCCGGTGACGTGCCCAGTGAAGAAAGCGGGGCCGCACGCGCTGCACCGCCGCTGTTCAAGCAGTACCGCGAACAGGATGGCCGTTTCTACTTCAAGCTGCAGGCCAGTGATGGCACGCTGCTGATCCAGAGCGAGGGCTTCGATTCGCCGCGTGACGCCGGCCAGCTGATCGGCGTGCTCAAGCAGACCGAACATGGCGACGGCCTGCAGAGTGAGCTGTTCAAGCTCGAGGCCGAAGTGGACGTAGTGCTGGCCGCCTTGCAGGCGCTGCGCGAGTAACGCCAGCGGCGGGCCGGCAACCGGGCTGTGGCATGATGCCCCTGCACGCCGCAGGGGCGTGTTCCTGCACGGGAGACTGCGATGGCCTGGTTGTCGTTGTTGTTGTTCCTGCCCTGGTTCGTGTTGTTGGGCACGCTGTACTGGCTGTTTCCGCGCCAGCCGCGTGGCACCGCGCGCCGCCTGTTCGATGGTGCCGCGCTGGTGCTGGCCTTCGTGCTGAGCATCCTGGCGATGCTGTGGGGCCATCACATCGGCGTGGTCCAGAACGATGCCGGACCGATCTGGCGACAGGTGCTGGCGGTGCTCTATGCCTACGGTGCGTTCCTGGCGGTGATGGTGGCCGCGGTGCTGCTGCGTGGGCCACTGCTGAGCGCGACTGCGACCAAAGCCGCATCGAAGCCGCTGCACTGATGGACGTAAGATGGAGGCGTTTCGTGCCAGGGATGTGTTGATGCACTCCGAGCCCAGCATTCATACGATCGACACCGCGTTCCAGCGCGATGATTTCGACGCCGCCTACCTGATCGTCGAGAATGGCCGGGCGGCCTTCATCGATTGCGGTACCGGCCTGGCCGTGCCGGCGATGTTCGCCGCGTTGGCGCGCGCCGGCTGCACGCCCGAGCAGGTCGAGTGGCTGATCCTCACCCACGTGCACCTGGATCATGCCGGCGGCGCAGGCCTGCTGATGCAGCAGCTGCCCAACGCCACACTGGTGGTGCATCCGCGCGGTGCGCCGCACATGATCGACCCGGCCCGCCTGATCGCCGGGGCCACCGAGGTCTATGGCGAAGCGGAGATCGCGCGCAGCTATGGGCCGATCCTGGCGGTGGCTGCCGACCGGGTGGTGATTGCCGAGGATGGCCACACCGTGGATCTGGCCGGCCGCCCGCTGCTGTGCGTGGATACGCCCGGGCACGCGCGTCATCACCTGTGCGTGTGGGATGTGCGCAGCCGCAGCTGGTTCACCGGCGATACCTTCGGGCTGTCCTACCGCGAGCTGGACAGCGTGCAGGGGGCCTTCATCGTGCCGACATCATCGCCGGTGCAATTCGATCCCGAGCCGCTGAAGCAGTCGATCGCGAAGATGCTGGCCTACGATCCACAGGCCATGTACCTGACCCACTACGGGCGCGTGGCGCCGCCCCGGAAACTGGCGGCGGATCTTGTCGAGCAGATCGATGCGATGGTCGAGATCGGTCGCCAATGCGATGGTCGGCCGGATCGGCATCGCTGCCTGGTCGCGGCGCTGACCGCGCTGTACCTGGAACGCGCGCAGGCGCATGGCTGCCCGCTCGATGATGAGGCGGTGACCCGGGTGCTGGCGATGGACATCGAACTCAACGCGCAGGGCTTGGCCTGCTGGCTGGATCGCGATCGGCGCTAGTGCACGGTCACGGAGGTGTCACGTTACACTCCGGTGTCCTGTTTTCCGTCCTGGTGTCTGCCGTGAATCCGATGCGCATGCTGCTGCTGTCGTCCTGCATGTTCGTGGGCGGCCTGGCCCACGCCGCCAATGACCTGCCTGGTGGCGGCATCGATCCACAGGCCCTGTCGCGGCATGTCCGCATCCTGGCCTCGGACGCGTTCGAAGGCCGCGCGCCGGCCACGCCGGGGGAAGAGCGCACGGTCCAGTACCTGATCGAGGAATTCAAGACGTACGGCCTGCAGCCCGGCGGCGTCGACGGCAGCTGGGTGCAGCCGGTGCCGATGGTGCGCGCGCAGGTCGATGGCCCGGTGCGCGCGCAGCTGCGCCAGAAGGGCAAGCAGCGCGCCCTGGCCAATGGCGAGGACGTGACCCTGCAGAGCCTGCGTCCGCAGGATGCGGTGGCGATCAAGAACGCACCGCTGGTGTTCGTCGGCTACGGCATCGATGCGCCCGAGCGCCATTGGAACGATTACAAGGACGTCGATCTGCACGGCAAGATCGCCGTGGTGCTGATCAATGACGCCGATTTCGAGGCCGACCAGCCGGGCGCGTTCGATGGCAAGGCCGTGACCTACTACGGCCGCTGGACGTACAAATTCGAAGAAGCCGCCCGCCGCGGTGCGCAGGGCGTGCTGATCGTGCACGAGACCGCGCCGGCCGCGTATGGCTGGGCCACGGTGAAGAGCTCGGGCACCTCGCCGCTGTTCGATATCGAACGCACCCGCGAGCAGGCGCTGGCCCAGCACGTGCCGGTGCGCGGCTGGATGCAGCGCAGCCTGGCCGAGCAGTTGTTCCGCGACGCGGGCCTGGATTTCGAGGCCGAGAAGCGCCGCGCGATGACCCCGGCCTTCAAGCCGGTTGCGCTGGGCGATGCGCAGCTCTCGGTGGACTTCAAGCTCAAGCGCGAGCAGGTGATCACCCGCAACGTGGTGGCCAAGCTGCCCGGCGGCGCACATGCCGATGAAGCGGTGATCTTCTCCGCGCATTGGGATGCCTTCGGTATCGGCCAGCCCGATGCCAAGGGTGACCGCATCCGTCGCGGTGCGATCGACAACGCCACCGGCGTGGCCACCGTGCTGGAGCTGGGCCGTGTCTTCGCCGCCGGCCCGCAGCCGCAGCGCACGCTGTACTTCGTGGCGCTGACCGCCGAAGAGAAAGGCCTGCTTGGCGCCAGCTACTACGCCGCGCACCCGCTGGCCCCGCTGGACAAGACCGCCGCCGTGTTGAACATCGAGATGTTCAGCCCGGATGGCCCGACCCGCGACATCGCCTCATGGGGCAAGGGCCGGGTCTCGCTGGAAGGGGACCTGGAGCGTGTGGCCAAGGCCCGTGGCCGGACCTATTCGCCGGATCCGAACCTGGAAGCGGGCTTCTTCTACCGCGCCGACCACTTCGCCTTCGCCCGCCTCGGCGTGCCGGCGATCACCATCGGCCCGGGGCTGGACATGCGTGAGGGCGGGATCGAGAAGGGCCGTGAGCTGCGTGATGCCTACTTCGCTGCCTGCTATCACCAGGCCTGCGATGCATGGATCCCGAGCTGGGATCCGAGCGGCCACGCCGCCGATACCCTGCTGGTCTACGACCTGGGCGCAGAGCTGGCCAACAGCCGTCGCTGGCCGCAGTGGGAAGAAGGGTCCGAGTTCCGCGCCGAGCGCGAGAAGAGTGAATCGGCGCGCCGTTGAGGCGACCGTCGGCGGCGCTCAGCGCCGCCGCAACAGGCGCCAGGCGCCCCAGCCGCTGGCCGCGAGCGCGGCCAGGTAACAGGCGATCATCCAGCCGAACCGCGTCGGCTGGGTGTCGGCACTGGCGGCATGCCGGCCGAAACGCAGCTGCAGCGCGCTGTGACCGCTGCCGAGGTCGGCCGCCAGTTGCAGTGCCAGGACGACCATCACCGCCAGCAGCGCCAGGCCGAAACCGATCCGCGGCCAGCGGGCCTGCGCCGATGGCCGCCCCAGCACCCACGCCACGGTCGTGCCGGCGGCGAGCAGGGCAGCCCCCCAAAACAATGCAGCGCCCGCAGGGGCGCTGATTGCATGAGCCGCGGTGCTGGCCTGGGCGAACCCCGGGACCAGCATCGCGAGCATCCCCCCACCCCGCGCGATCGCGGGGTGGGGGGTGCGGCGGTTACTTGCGCGTGCCATCAAGCCAGTTCGGGCCCTTGTTGGTCAGGAAGAACATATAGACCACCAGCGATACGGCGATGATCGCCGTGACGTACACCGCGAACATGCCGACCTGGCCGGTTTTCAGCGCGCCCTGGTACAGCAGCGGCGCGGTACCACCGAACAGCGAGTTGGCCATCGCATACCCAAAGCCCACGCCCAGTGCGCGCACATGGGTCGGGAACAGTTCGGCTTTGACCACTGCGTTGATGGAGGTGTAACCAGTCAGGATCACGAAGCCGATGCCCAGCACCAGGAAGGCCATGAACGGATCGTGCTGGTTGGGCAGTTCAGTGATCAGGTACCAGCTGTACAGCACACCGCCGATGCCGAAGAACACCAGCAGGCTCTTGCGCCCGACCATGTCCGACAGCCAGCCGCCGATCGGCTGCAGCACCATCAGGAAGGTCAGCACGCCCAGGTTGATCATCGTCCCGGTCATGACGTCATCGCCCGCGAATGCGCTCTGGATCATCTTCGGCCCATTGACCGAATAGGTATAGAACGCGACGGTGCCGCCGGCGGTGATCAGGAAGCACAGCAGCAGCGGACGCCACTGGTTGACGAACAGCTCACGCATCGAGCCGGAGGCCTTGGCGCGGCCATCGCGTGCGGCCTCGATGGAATCGGATTGCAACGATTCGTCCATGCTGCGGCGCAGCCAGAACACCACGATCGCCGCGACACCGCCGATGCCGAACGCCACGCGCCAGCCCCAGGCGGAGATCTCGGGCTTCTCCCAGAAGGTCAGCATGCCCAGCAGGGTCAGCTGCGCCAGCACGTGGCCACCGACCAGCGTGACGTAGTGGAACGAGGACAGGAAGCCGCGGCGGCCGGGAAGGGCGGCCTCGGACATGTACGTCGCACTGGTGCCGTATTCACCCCCGGTCGCGAAGCCCTGCAGCAGGCGCGCGAACAGCAGGATGACTGCCGCCCAGATGCCGATCTGCGAGGCGGTCGGGGTGATCGCGATCAGGAACGAACAGGCGGCCATCATCGTGACCGACACCGTCAGCGCCAGCCGGCGGCCGTAGCGGTCGGCGAAGCGGCCGAAGTACCACGCGCCGATCGGGCGCATCAGGAAGGTGGCGGCGAAGATCGCCCACACGTACATCGTGGAGTTCTTGTCGGCGGCCGAGAAGAACTGGGATTCGAAGTAGACCGCGAAGACCGAGTAGACGTAGACGTCATACCACTCGACCAGATTGCCGGCCGAGCCTTTGAGGGTATTGGAGATGGAACGCCGCAGGGCGGCCCGGTCAGAAGGTGCCGCGGTGGCGGGGACGGATGTACTCATACAGGGTAGGGGGTCCTGGCGGGGAAGCGTGGATTGCTCTTGTTACCTTACCGCACGTCAAAAACGGGTGCGTGTCAGGCATCACGATGCGGCCCGGTGAAATCAGCGTGCCAGCACAATGGGTGCCGCGCCATCGGCAACGGCCTAGAATTCGTGTTCCCCCGCACCGTGGTGGCCCATGGCCGTCCTACCCGAATCCCCGTCGGCCGCTCCCCGCAGCGGCCTGGTCGTCCTGGCGCTGCTGCTGGTGTACGTGGTCTGGGGGTCCACCTATCTCGGGATCCGGCTGGCGCTGGAGGGCGGCGCGCTGCCGCTGACGATGGTTTCCGGGGGCCGGTTCATCATCGCCGGTTCGCTGATGTACCTCGTGCTGCGGTGGCGTGGCTCGCCTGCCCCGACCAAGCGCCAGTGGCGCAACCTGGCGATCATGGGCCTGACCATGCTGGTGCTGGGCAATGGCATGGTGGTACTGGCCGAGCGCACGGTGTCCTCGGGCCTGGCCGCGACCGCGGTGGCCTCGGTGCCGCTGTGGATGGCCCTGTTCGGCGCGATGCGCGGGCAGAACGCCAGCCGTGGCGAGTGGCTGGGCATCGCGATCGGCTTCCTCGGCGTCGTCTGGCTCAACGCCGGCAGCAGCCTGACCGCTACGCCGCAGGGCCTGATCCTGCTGCTGATCGCCCCGATCGGCTGGGCCTTCGGCTCGATCTGGGCGCGCGGCCTGGATCTGCCCAGCCCGTTCATGACCGCCGCCGGGCAGATGCTCTGCGGTGGCGCGATGCTGATCGTGCTCGGCCTGCTCAGTGGCGAACGTCCGACTACCTTGCCCAGCATGAATGGGCTGCTGGCGGTGGCCTACCTGTGCATGTTCGGTTCGATCGTCGCCTTCACCGCCTACGTGTGGCTGCTGCACAACGTGCGCCCGGCGCTGGTGGCCAGCTACGCCTACGTCAATCCGGTGATCGCGGTGATCCTGGGCGTGATCATCGGCAACGAGCATTTTGGCGGCCGCGACTTCCTCGCGATGGCGGTGATCCTGGCCGGCGTGGTGGTGCTGACCCTGGCCCGGACGCGCGCGAAGTGAGCCTGCCCACCCACCACAGCGTGCAGGAACAACGCCGCGGGTTCGCGATCACTGCCTTCACCTTCACCCTGTGGGGCCTGGTGCCGGTCTACTGGCACCTGCTCAAGGCCGTGCCGTCGCAGCAGATCATCGCGCACCGCATCATCTGGAGCACGGTGCTGGTGGTGGCCTGGCTGCTGCTGAGCAACGGATTGGGCTGGTGGAAGGCCATCGCCGCGCAGCCGCGCGCGCTGCCGACGCTGGCACTGAGCAGCGTGGCGATCGCGTTCAACTGGGGCCTGTACATCTGGGCGATCAACGCCGGGCACGTGATCGAGACCAGCCTGGGATATTTCATCAACCCGCTGGTCAGCGTGGTACTCGGTGTGGTGGTGCTCAAAGAGCGCCTGCGCCGCCTGCAGTGGCTCGCGGTGGGCTGCGCGGCCCTCGGGGTGGCATGGCTGACCTTCGATGCCGGAACGCCGCCCTGGATCGCGCTGGGGCTGGCCTGTTCGTTCGGCCTGTACGGGCTGCTGCGCAAGATGATTTCGGTGGACCCGGTGGCGGGGCTCGGGATGGAGAGTCTGTATCTGTTCCTGCCAGCGATCGGGTTTGCGCTGTGGAGCGAGAACGGGCACGGCGGCGGGTTCTTCAGTGGCTGGGGCTGGCGCACCGATGCGTTGTTGATCTTCGGTGGTGCGGTGACGGCGTTGCCGTTGATCGGGTTTGCGTACGGGGTGAAGCGGATTCCGTTGTCGCTGGTGGGGATTCTGCAGTACATCGCGCCGAGTATCGGGTTGTTGTTGGGCGTGTTCTTTTTCCGCGAGCCATTCGATACGGCCAAGGCGGTGGGTTTCGCGGCGATCTGGACCGGGCTGCTGCTGTTCATCGGCGACGGTGTGTGGCGGTCGCGGGCGGTTGGTGCGTTGAATCGCTGAAGGCTGAAAAGCCTGAAGGCCGGAGCCTTGGTTTGCTGGGCTGCTTGGCCAGGCGGGGTGTGGGTGGGTGCGCAGGACCCGCCGTGAACCCATCCATGGGGGCTCATATGCCGCCATCCATGGCGGCATATGGTCCCGCACACCCACCCACACCCCGCCTCCGACAGTGGGCTGGTGGCCAAGGTCAAAGCGGCGGGCGGCCGGGCACTGCGGCGCTATTTCTGCAGCGCCGAGCGTACTGATCTGGTGGAAGCCACGCCGGTCGAAGCGTAGCCAAGACAGAGCGCAAGACAGAGGATATCCAAGCAGGTCGAGCGAACTGGAGCGGAGTCTGTGAGGCAGAGCAAAGTAACCCCTGAGCCTGCCCATCAAGCTGGGCGGATCAACGCCGAGCAGATCAACGCCGGGCAGATCAAAAGCCGAGCAGGTCAAAAGCCGAGCAGGTCAAAAGCCGAGCAGGTCAAAAGCCGCAGCCGGGATGCCGCTTTTCCATTGCGCACCAGCCCACTGTCAAAGGGTGGGCACGGGTGGGTTGGCGGGACCATATGCCGCCATGGATGGCGGCATATGAGCTTACATGGACGTACTTGCAGCGGGTCCCGACAACCCACCCGTGCCCGCCCAAGCCAGGGCTGGCCCAGCACTGAAGGCTGTTGCTCTAAAGGCTGTTGCTCTAAAGGCTGTTGCTCTAAAAGCCATCGCTCCAGAAGCCATCGCTCAAAAAACGTCAGCGCAAAAAAAAGACGGCGCCCGAAGGCGCCGTCTTACTTCCACTCAGCGGCTTGGAGAGAGTAAGCCGCAGATCAGAAAAGGTTGATCAGGCGAACCCGATCAGAAACGCTGCTGATACTTCATGTACATGTAGCGGCCGATATCGAACCCACCGTAGTACGTGAAACTGCTGTTCGGCTGGCTGTACATGATCGGGCCCTGATGGTCGAACACATTGTTCACGCCCATCGAGACCGTGCCATTCCACGGCAGCACATAACGCACCTGGATATCGTGGAACGTGTTCGAACCCACCTTGTTGACGCCCTGGCGGCCCGTGTACGCCGAACTGAAGCCCGGATTGCTGCACTCGGTCGTGTAGGCACAGTTCTCCTTCATGCTGGAGTAGTAACGCGCCGTCCAGCCGAGGCCGAAGTTGCCGTACTGATAGTCCAGGTTGAGGTTCGAACGCACGCGGAAGTTGCCTTCCCAGCCCGTGTACTGACGCACCGGCGTGGTGTCGACGTTGTCGTTCTTGCGCTCCAGGTAATCCACGTACGTGGTGTTCCAGGAGACCGCGAACTTGCCGATCGCCAGCTCCGGCAGACGGTAACGGACCGACAGGTCATAGCCGGCCGTTTCCTGATAGCCCGCGTTCAACAGCGTGCGGTCCAGACCGTTGACCTGGCCGATGGTGCGGCCCGACTTGGCACGGGTGAAGCGGTCGCATGCGGCATCCACACCCAGCACGTAGCACTGGTTGAGCATGTCCGTGGCCGACTCACCGACGATCACGTCATTGATGCGGATCTTCCACCAGTCCAGGCTCAGGTCCAGGCCCGAGACGAACTCCGGGCTGTAGACCACGCCCACGGTCCAGGTCTTGGCGGTTTCCGGCTTCAGTGCGGCGTTGGAGCCCGAGCTGAAGTCCGTGCCACCCTGCTGGCCCGGTACCGTCGCGGCGGTGCCGTCAGCGGCGAGCTGGCGGAAGTTGGCCGGGACACCGTTGGCCAGGCAGCGCGCCAGGACCTGCGGATTGTTGGCGGCCGCGCCGAAGCTGGTGTCGCACGGATCGGTGTACGAATCGCGCGTGCTGGTGGTGCCCCCGTACAGATCTTCCACGGTCGGCGCACGGAAGCCGGTGCCGTAGGTGGCGCGCACCAGCAGGCTGTCGATCGGCTTCCACTTCAGGCCGAACTTGGTGTTCGTGGTCGAGCCGAAGTTGTTGTAGTCCGAATAGCGACCGGCCATGTCCAGCGACAGTTCACGCGCGAAGGCCATGTCGGCCAGCAGCGGGACCTGCAGTTCCAGGTAGACCTCGTTGAGCGAGTAATCGCCCTGGGTCGGCTGGCCGGTGGTGCCGGCGATCAGGCCCTTCTGGACCATCAGGTCCGGCGAGTAGCTGGCTTCTTCACTGCGGTGCTCCACACCCAGTGCACCCAGGATGTCACCGGCCGGCAGGCTGAACAGCGAGCCGGAGATGTTCGCGCTGGCCACCTTGGTGGTGCTCTGCATCGTGTCGGTGAAGCGGGTGAACAGGAAGTCCTGCACGTCCTGGTTGCTCAGCGAGCCCGGGCCGTTATAGCCCATCGGGGCCAGCGGGTTCCACGGGGTGCAGCCGGCGATCACGTTGCCGACGCTGCCGCAATGGGCGACGTTGTTGGCATCCAGGAACGACGGGCCGACCGACTGGTTCACGTTCGGCTGGTACATGCTGCCCGTGCCGATGCGCTCGCCTTCGTTGCGGTTGTACATGTAGCTGACGTTCCAGTCCCAGTACCGCGAACCGGTCTCGAAGCTGCCTTCCAGGCCCAGGCTGGCGCGCTTGGTGGTCAGGTTGTTCTCGGTACCGCGCGGCAGCTCTTCGGTGCGGTGCGCGAAGGCAACGTCGCGGCCGAACGGGTTGAACGCGCTGTCCTTGGAGAGCAGCGCACGCGAACCGGTGCTCTGGTACGGGTAGCCGGCCAGCTGCTTGCTGGACTCGCGCTCGCTGTACAGCGCATCGGCGACCAGGCGCAGGTCATCGGTGATCGAGAAGCCACCGTTGGCGAACACCGACTTGCGCTGCAGCCCGGTGACCAGGCTCATGTTGGTCTTGGTGTTGGCGTCGTTGGCCTTGTCCGCCGGCTTGAAATTGCCCAGCTGGGTCGGATCGCCGCCCGGGCCCACGCTGAGGTTCTTGCCATCCACGGTCGCGTAGCCCCACGGCGTGACGCCGCTCAGGCCGTCGCCGGTGTGGCGCGGGCCATTCGGGTACGCGGTGAACTCACGTGCGCCGCCCAGGACCGGATCTTCGTCGGTGTACTCGCCGCCCACCGTGACCCAGCCACGCTCGAAGGTCTTGCCGAAGGTCGCGCTGTAGGCGGTCTTCTGGCCGTCGCCTTCGCTGTACTGGCCGACGTAGGCGCTGACTTCGGCACCGTCGAAGTTCTTGCGGGTGATGATGTTGACCACGCCGGCGATGGCGTCCGAGCCGTACAGGGCCGAGGCACCGTCGGTCAGCACTTCCACGCGCTCCACGATCGAGGACGGGATCGAGGCCAGATCGGAGTAACCGCCGGCGCTGACGCCCATGCGGCGGCCGTCGATCAGCACCAGGCTGCGTTCCGGGCCCAGGTTGCGCAGGCTCACGTACATGCCGCCGAAGTCGCGACCCGATTCCAGCGAGGAGGCACGGCTCATGCTCGGCGAGCCGGCGGCGGTGACGTCCTGCAGGATGTCGGCGACGTTGACGTAGCCCTTCTTCTCGATCTCGGCGCGGTTCAGCGCGACGACCGGCTGGGCCGATTCGACACTGGCCTGGCGGATGCGCGAGCCGGTGATCTCGATGCGATCCAGGTTGGTGGTGCCGTCATCGGCACTTTGTGCGAAGGCGGGGGCACTGCAGCTGGCGACAAGCGCGATGGCGATCGCGTTGCGCAGCGGATTGGTCTTCAAATACATCCGTGCGTTTCTCTTTCTCTGTAAAAACATTCGCCCGTTGGGGCGGCGTGGGGAACAACACACCACGACGTGGGGGGCGGGAGTCTAATGACTTTTCAAATTTTTTACTTTCATTTGAAAGCGTAAAAAGCGCTTTAAATGAACGATGGCTGACAAAACCACGCATTCAGACGAAACCTTTTTCACATCGTCGTGAGGTGCACATCAAACAGCACGCTCGCGTGGGGCCGAGGCAGCAATAGCGGCGAGGTGCGAAGCAACTTGAGTGGATACGACCTGCCGTCGCAGCGTGCGTACAGCTGCGCGCTCCGCAGCTAAACGTGCAGTGAACACGCAGGCACAAAAAAAGAACCGCACTCTTGCAAGTGCGGTTCCGAAGTTGCTATTTCGCGTGCGCGATCACGCGCAGGCGCGTTGTTCAAACGTATCGCTCAGGTCTCACGCAACGCCGTGGTGATCGGCAGCCGCGCTGCGCGCAGGGCCGGGAACAGGCCGCCGACCAAGCCGATGCCGAGCGCCCACTTCAAGCCTGTCCACAGCAGCTGCGGCGAGACCTGGAACTGGAACACCACCTGGCTGAAGTTGTTGCCCAGCGTGGAGACGGTGTAGTTGTTGAACACCAGCCACGCCACCAGCCCACCGAGCAGGCCGCCGAGCAGGGCCAGCAGCATCGTCTCCAGCATCACTGCGGTCACCACCGGCACGCCGCGGAAACCGATTGCCCGCATCGTTGCGATCTCACGCGCCCGTGTCGCCACGGCCGCATACATGGTGTTGAGTGCACCGAACACCGCGCCGATCGCCATGATCGCGCCGATCACCGTGCCCAGGATGCTGATCAGCTTGCTCAGGCCGCCGGACTGCTTGCGGTAGTAGTCGCGGGTGGTCTCCACATCCAGCTTCAGGCGCGGGTCGGCCTCCATGGCGTCCTTGAACTGCTTGAAGCCCGCCGCCCCTTCGGTGCGCACGTTGACCGACTGATACGCACTGCGGTTGTACGTGGTGGACAACGTCTGCGTGTCCGACCACAGCTCCGACTCATGCACATCGTTGGAGGCGAACACGCCCACCACCTTCCATTCCTGCTTGCCCAGCTGCAGGGTCTTGCCAATCTCCAGGCCCTCGAACTGCGCCTGCGCGCCCTTGCCGACCACGATCTCGCGCAGGCCCGGCTTGAACCTGCGTCCCGCGATGATGCGCACGTTGTCGCGCACGGCCCATGCCTGCTCGCCGACGCCGCGGAACTGCACGTTGGTATCGCTGTGGTCGCTGCGCGAGAGCAGGCTGATCACCTGCGACAGCTCGGCGGAGATCAGCGGTTTGCCGTCGCTGCCGCGGGCCACACCGGGCAGGTTCTCGATCAGCGGGACCTGGTCGCGCATGATCACCGAGTTGGTTTCCGCCTGCGAGCCGCCGCGCAGCACGATCGCCACGTCATCGCTGCCGCTGCGCTCCAGGGTGGCCTTGAAGCCATCGCCCATGGCCAGCATCGCCACCAGCACCCCGACCACGCCGGCGATGCCGACCACGATCACCGAGGAGGCACCCCAGCGCTGCGGCAGGCTGGCAATGCCGATCCGTGCAGCCGCCAGCGACAAGCGGCCACTGCGGGTAAGCACCAGCCATGCGGCCAGCAGCACGGCGATCGCCAGCACCATCCACCACGGCAGCACGATCCACACCACCAGGGCGACCAGCAGCGCCACCACGGTCAATACGTTCCACATCCAGTGCGTTTTCATGGTGGTCTCCTCAGCGCCCGGCCAGTGCATCGACGATCTTCAACCGCTGCGCGCGCAATGCCGGCAGCAGGCCCACCACGATCCCGATCACCGCCATCAGGCACAGCGCCACCACCCACGTCTGCGCCGGCACGCCGGGCAGACTGATCATGCCCTGGCTGCTGGCGCTGATCACCGGCATCACGATCGAGGCCAGGCCCATGCCGATCAGCCCGCCGAGCACGATCAGCAGCACCGACTCGACCATCACCAGCACCAGCACGGTGCCGTCCTTGAAGCCCAGCGTCTTGAGGATCGCCAGCTCCGGGACGCGCTCGCGCACGGCCTGGGCCATGGTGTTGCCGGTCAGCAGCACGAGGGTGAAGAACACCGCGGCCATGATCCCGGTGACGATCAAACCGATATCGGCGAACTGCTTGGCAAACGCCTGCGAGAACGAGGCCTCGGTCTGCGACTTGGTTTCGTGATCGGAGTTCAGCGACAGCGCATCGATCGCCTGCGCCACGCGTGAGGCATGGGCGGGGTTCTCCAGCTGCACGGTGTAGAAGCTGACCTGGTTCTTGATGTAGTCGTTGGATTCATCGAAGTAGCTCCAGTGCAGCATCATCTGGTTCTCCGCACCGGCGTTGTTGCGGTCCTTGGCCCGGTAGATGCCGCTCAATACCAGCGGCCAGTCGTTGCTGCCCTTGCGCGGGAAGATCGTGGCCTGCATTGGAATGGTGTCACCCACCTTCCAGCCGAAGCGCTTGGCCAGGGCTTCACCGACCAGTGCACCGGTGCGGGTGTTCTTGAATGCCTCGGCCTGCTCGGGCGGCAGCTCGAACTCCGGGTACAGGTCCATGTAGTTGTCCGAGACCGAGAAGCTCGGGAAGAAGTTCTTCTGGTCCTGGTAGATGCCGCCGAACCACATGGCATAGTTGACCTTGCGCACGCCCGGGGTGGCTTCGATGTCGCGCAGCAGCCGCAGCGGCAGGCTCTGGGTGATCGAGAGCTTGGAGGAGACCACCAGCCGCTTGGCGCCTTCGATGGTGTCACCGCCGGAGTTGAACGCTACCCGGACCGAATCGAGCATGCCGAACAGCAGGAAAGCCGCCACCACCGACAACAACGTCAGCAGGGTGCGGGTCTTGCTGCGGAACAGCTGTGCCCAGACCAGCGAGAAGTATTTCATCGCCGCATCCTCCGTCAGTGGGCCGCTGGCGCGTCGGCCAGTTCGCCCTTGTCCAGGTGCACCGTGTGCGTGGCGTACTCGGCGGCCTTGGGATCATGGGTGACCATGATGATGGTCTTGCCGTGTTCGCGGTTGAGCTGCTGCAGCAGCCCCAGGATCTCCTCGGCGGACTGGCGGTCCAGGTCACCGGTGGGCTCATCGCAGATCAGGAAGGTCGGGTCGGAAACGATCGCACGGGCAATCGCCACGCGCTGCTGCTGGCCACCGGAGAGTTCATTCGGGCGGTGGCTGCGGCGGTCGGCCAGGCCGACCAGGGTCAGCGCGATCTCGGCGTTGCGCTTGCGCTGCGCGGCGCCCAGGTGCGTGAGCAGGAGTGGCAGCTCCACGTTCTTCTGGGCGGTCAGCATCGGCATCAGGTTGTAGAACTGGAACACGAAGCCGACGTGGTGGCTGCGCCAGGTCGAGAGCTGGCCGCCGCTCATGCGGTCGATGCGCTCGCCTTCGATCTCGATCTCGCCGGCGGTGGGCGTATCCAACCCACCGATCAGATTCAGCAGGGTCGTCTTGCCCGAGCCGGACGGGCCCATCAACGCGACGAAATCGCCGGCCTGGATGTCCAGGTCGATGCCGTGCAGCACCTGCACTTTCTCGGGGCCGCGCTGGTAGGTCTTGGTGATGTTGCGGAGCGAAACCAGGGTGGACATGGGTGGTTCTCCGTGGATCGGGAAGAAAGGGCATTCGGCGCGTCCGGGCGAGGGCCGCCGGGTTCCACAGTGACGGGCAGCCGCCACCGTGCGCGCCGTGACGGCACGAGGGAATCGCACTTGCCGCGAGCGTGAGAGTGGCTCGCGTGACGCAGCTGCTGACCCGTCAGGGGGTTTCGGTGACCTTGCTGCCGTCGTGCAGCTCGGCCGGTGGTGTGGTCACCACGACCTCGCCGGCGCTCAGGCCCCGGGTGACCTGGCGGTCGTTGTTGAGCGTGGTGCCCACGGTGATCGCGCGCTGTTCCACCCGCGCGTCGTCCTTGACCACGAAGGCGACCGTCTTCTGCTCGCGCTCCACGATCGCCGAGGCCGGGACGCGCACGCCCTGCGGTTTGGCGGCTTCGGCAGGCTGGGCGCTCTCCAGGAAGCTGACCCGCACGCCCATCTCGGGAACGATGCGTGGGTCCTTTGTCTTCAGCGCCACGCGCACTTTCACGGTGGCCTTGCCGCGGTCGGCGGTGGGGATGATCGCGATCACCTCGGCCGGAATTTTCCAGTCCGGGTAGGCATTGAGCGTGGCCTCGACCGGCATCTTCGGCTGCACGCGGCCGATGAAGGATTCGCCGACCTCGACTTCGATCTCCAGCGAATCCATGTCCACGATGGTGCCGATGCCGGTGCGGGTGAAGCCGCCGCCCGCCGACAGCGGCGAGACGATCTCGCCCGGCTGGGCAGCCTTGGCGGTGACCACGCCGGAGAACGGCGCGCGCACGATGTTGTTGTCCACGCCGAGGTCGGCGATCGCCAGCGAATCGCTGGCCACGGTGGTGTTGCGCTGGGCGGTTCTGAGCTGGGCGCGGAGGTTGTCGCGCTGGGCGATGGCCAGGTCGTACTGCGAGCGCGAGACCAGCTGCTGGCCAACCAGTGCCTGCAGGCGGCCCGCTTCGGCGTCGGCCTGGGCCACCTGGGCCTGCAGCCCGGCCAACTGGCTGCGTGCGGCTTCAAGCTGCGAGGCGGAGAGGCTGCGCTGGGCGTTGGCATCGATCGGGTCGAGTGTGGCCATCACCTGGCCCTCTTCCACGCGCATGCCTTCCTCGATCATCACCTCCCGGACCTTGCCGGTGATCTTGGCCGAGACGGTGGCCATGCGCCGGGCGACCACGTAGCCGCTGGCGTCGAGCACCGAGCTGCTGGCGCCGCCCTGCTGGATCGCCACCACGGGCGCGGTGGTCACAGCGATCGGGCGCTCGCGGCCGAGCACGAACCAGGCCAGGCCGGCCAGCACAATGAGAAGGACGATCGCCAGCACGATCCAGCGGCCACGTCGCGAGGGCGACGGGGGCGGCGAACCGGCCTTGCGGTCGATGCGGAGTTCCTTGAGCAGTTCAGCGGATGCGTTCATCGTGAGTCTGGACGGGGAATCGGGCCGAGTGTGACCGCATCGGCGGCCGGGGGGCAAACCGGCACGGTGGCCGGGGTGGTGCACAGCATGCCCGGCAGCCTGCGGCGCCGGCAGTGACAGCTGTCACCCGCATGGGCTGACGACGGCCACTGCGGTGGGCCGCGCCGATGAGGGACGCTGTGGCTGTCCTCTTCGGGAGTCCGCCATGACTGAATCCATTGCCTCGCCAGTGGCCTGCCTTCGCTGGCACCGCTGTGGCCGACCTGGCATCTGGCCCAGCTGGCATTGCCGGCGGTCGGCCAGCCGGCGCAGGGCAGTGCTTGGGTGCATGTGGCCGTGCTGCTCTGCATTACCGTCATGGCGCTTGGGCTGGCACGGCGCCGCCTGCGGCGCATCGGCTGAAGTGGCATGATCGCGCCTGATCGTTCTGCCCTGGAATCGTCCGTGTCCTTCAGTCGGCTCGCCTCCCTGTTGCGCCCTGCGCCGGATTCGGCCGTGGCCGAGAACCTGCGGCGCGGCAGATCGCCGTGGGTCGATGCGATCCACCTGCTGTGGACGCTGTGGGTGTTCCTGACGCCGTTGTTCGGCGGTGGTTACACGTGGCGCTGGGCGGCGCTGACCCTGCTGACCTACCCGGTGTTCCTGGTCCTGTACGCCGCTGTGCTGCTCGCACCGCGTTGCCACGCACCGCGCTATGCGCTGTCGATGGTGGTGCTGGGGCTGGTGCCGCTGGCGTGGTACCCCTCGGCGGTGAGCTACTTCATTTTCGGCTGTGTCACCCTGCGCGTCTCGCGCCGCAGTGGCTACGGGCGCTATCTGCTGCAGCTGGTGGGCTTGAACGCGTTGTTCGTGGTGGTGGGTCTGTTGGCCCACTATCCGTGGCAGGCGCTGATCTGGATCCCGAGCATGGCAATGATCATCAGCCTGGTGGTCAATTTCGAAACCGCGAGCCACGAACAGGATGCAGCGCTGCAGCTGTCCCAGGATGAAGTGCGCCGGCTGGCGGCGACTGCCGAACGCGAGCGCATCGGCCGCGATCTGCACGATCTGCTGGGGCATACGCTGTCCTTGATCACCTTGAAGCTGGAGCTCTCGCGCAAGCTGGCCGACCGCGATCCGGTGGGCTCGCGCCGCGAAGTGGACGAGGCTGAAACGATCGCGCGGCAGGCGCTGGCCGAAGTGCGCAGCGCGGTGACCGGTATCCGCGCCAGCGATCTGGCCGCCGAACTGGCTTCGGCCCGATTGCTGCTGGAGTACCAGCATGTGCATCTGCACTACGCGCCGCCGCCGCCGATGCCGGTCGATACCGAGCGTGCGCTGTCGCTGGTGCTGCGCGAGGCGGTGACGAATGTCGCCCGCCATGCGCAGGCGCGGCAGGCGTGGATCACCTTCGAACAGGACGGGCGCAGTCTGTTGATGCAGATCCGTGATGACGGGCGCGGCGGCGTCCACGTTGATGGGAACGGGCTGACCGGGATGCGCGAACGCGTCGCTGCACTGCGTGGCACCCTGGCGGTGCAGTCGGCAAAAGGGGAGGGCACCTGCGTGACGGTGCGGGTCACCTTGCCGGCCGCGACCACCGCCGTGGTGGCGCCGGTGGAGGTGCCGACCGCGCCGTCGCTGCCTGCCGGGGGCGCATCATGATCCGCATCGTGCTCGCCGAAGACCAGGCGATGGTGCGTGGCGCCTTGTCCGCGCTGCTCGGGCTGGAGCCGGACATCGAGGTGCTCGGCAGTGCGGCCGACGGCGAGGCCGCGTGGCGGATGCTGCAGCAGCTCAAACCGGACATCCTGGTCACCGACATCGAAATGCCCGGGCTGTCCGGGCTGGAGCTGGCGCAGCGGATCGCCCGCCAGGGGCTGCCGATCAAGGTGGTGATCGTCACCACCTTCGCGCGTTCGGGTTTCCTGCGCCGCGCGCTGGATGCCGGCGTCTGCGGCTACCTGCTCAAGGACGCCCCGGCCGAGCGCCTGGCCGATGCGCTGCGCCAGGTGCAGCACGGCGGCCGCGCGATCGACCCGCAGCTGGCATTGGATGCATGGTCGCAGGCCGATCCACTCAACGACCGCGAGCGTCAGGTGCTGCGCCTGTCCGGCGACGGCCGCTCGGCCAGCGAGATCGCCACCCAGCTCGGCCTCTCGCACGGCACGGTGCGCAACTACTTGTCCGAGTGCATCGGCAAGCTCGGCGTCGCCAACCGCATCGAAGCGTATCGGCTGGCGCGGCAGAAAGGCTGGCTGTAACGCGGTCGGTGGCTACCAGGATGCCAGGCAGCCTGATTTATCCGGCATCATCGTTGCGCTCTTTCTCCGGCCCCTTCGCCATCGCCTGGAACACGCCATCGCGGCGCACCCACAGGTGGAACAGCGCCGCTGACAGGTGCATCACCACCGTGGCGAACAGCACATAGGCGAGCAGGCTGTGTGCGTTGCGCAGGGCGGCGTACAGCGCCGGGTTGTGTGGCAGGATCGCCGGCAGGTGGACGCCTCCTCCCATCACGATCGGGTAGCCGCCGGCAGAGAGCATGCCCCAGCCGACCAGCGGCATCGCCAGCATCAGTCCGTACAGCACCCAGTGCGAGGCATGCGCGGCCGCGGCCTGCCAGGCGGGCAGATCGGCTGGCAGCGGCGGTGGGCGATGCCGCAGGCGGTTGTACAGGCGCACCAGCACCAGCAGCAGGATCGCGATGCCGAGTGGTCGATGCAGATCGATCAGCATCGGCCGCCAGTGCAGCGAAGCGACCATGGTCACACCGACGAACAGCATGGTCAGGATCATCGCCGCCATCAGCCAGTGCAGGACGCGTGCGAGGAGATTGAAATGGCCGGCATCACGGTTCATCGCGCACCTTCCTTGCCCGTCGCAACGGGTGCTTTGCCGCTGGCGATTTCGCGCTCGCGGCGATTGAACGATTGCGAATACACCGCCGAGCGTGCGGCCAGGATGGGATCATCCGTGCCCGCTACACCACTGGGCAGGATCAGCGGATCGTAATTGAGATCGCGGCACGCGCCGGTGGCCTGCGGCTGCATGCTGCTCAGGGTGAGTGTGCCGGCCTTCACCTGGCGGCGGTCCTCCGGCCAGACCTGCGAGGGATCATTGACCGGGTCGCCATCGTTGGCGAGGGTCACCCACATATCCCAGCGCACCGGGCCCTGCGCCAGCCGCTGCGCGAACTCATCACTGAGGAAATCATCGTCGGACTGCGCGCGCTGCTCCGGCGTCATGTCCTCGAAGGGCGCCTGCGGGCGCATGCTCCAGCGCACGAAGCGGTGGCTGCCATCGGTGGCGGTGAAGCGGAAACTGTTGACGCCGTTGTAGGTGGTGTTGGCCCAGCTGTTCGACCACGGGGCAGTCTTGGCCCACTGCTGGAAGGCACGCGCGGAGGGGTACTTCTCCAGCACGGCGGCCATCTTTGCCGGGTCTGGTTTACCGGTGGCCGGGTCCGGGATGCCGGCCCGGGTCTGTTCCAGGAAGGCCTCGGCAGTGGGCACCGCGAAGAACGGGAAGCTGTTCATTGCCATGCGCCATTCCTGGCCGTCGTCGCTGACCAGCTGCAGCGCCATGCTGCGCACGCGGGCCTTGTTGTCGGCGCCATGCGGGTCACCGCCGCCGATCGAGAGGCGGCCCAGTACCGGTACCTGGCGCTGGCGGAACACGCGTGCCGAACTCAGCGCCGCGCCCTCCGGTGTGCCCTGGAACACGCCGCTGACGCAGACACCTTTGGTATGCGCGCGGCGGAAGCCGGGCTGCGGGGGGCCGGTCGCCTCGATGGCATCGGTGAAGGTCTGCGCGGTGACGCGGTCGCGGCCGATCCAGCCGGCCAGCCAGGCAAAGGCCAGCACCAGGCCGCCGGCGATCAGGGCGATCAGGGCGATCCACAGCAACGGTGAGGGAGGGCGTGGGGCGCCCGGTTCGCGACCAGCGCGGGTATAGCCGAAGAGCGACATGTCCGGATTCCTGCCTTCACGATGCGTGTGGGTGGGCGACAGGAGCATGGTGTCAGAACCCGGCGCAGGCCGATATTCACATTTTCGACAACGTTTCAAAAACGACGATCCCCGCCGGGGCGGGGATCGTGTGGTTCAGCGCGTGCCGGGCATCACCCGGCCGTGCCTCAGGCGTAGCGCGTCTTGAGCATCGCCCACGCCGAACGCAGCGCCAGCGCCTCGCCACCGGCCGGGCGGCCCGGGCGTTCGCCATCGTTCCAGGCGTATACATCCAGGTGCGCCCAGGTCTGGCCTTCCGCGATGAAGCGCTCCAGGTACAGCGCGGCGGTGACCGAGCCGGCCATGCGTGAACCGGCGTTGGCCAGATCCGCGATGTTGCTGTGCAGGTAGCGCAGGTACGGGCGCCACAGCGGCATGCGCCAGACCGGATCGCGCACCGATTCACCGGCCTGCAGCCACTGCTGGGCCAGGGTGTCGTCGTTGCTGAAGAGCGCCGGCAGGTCCGGGCCGAGCGCGATGCGGGCCGCGCCGGTCAGGGTGGCGAAATCGAGGACGATCTCCGGCTGCTGCTCGCTGGCATAGGTCAGTGCATCGGCGAGGATCACGCGCCCTTCGGCGTCGGTGTTGTCGATCTCGATGCTCAGGCCCTTGCGGGTGGCGATCACTTCGCCCGGGCGGAACGCATCCGGACCGATCGCGTTTTCCACCGCCGGGATCAGCAGGGTCAGCTGCACCGGCAACTGCTGGGCCATGATCAGGCCGGCCAGGCCCAGTGCGTGCGCGGCGCCGCCCATGTCCTTTTTCATGTTGCGCATGCCGTCGCCCGGCTTGATGTCCAGCCCGCCGGTATCGAAGCACACGCCCTTGCCGACCAGCGCCACATGCGGCTGGCCCGGGTTGCCCCAGCGCAGCACGATCAGGCGCGGCGCGCGATGCGAGGCGCGGCCCACTGCGTGGATGGACGGGAAGTTCTGCTCCAGCAACGCATCGCCGGTGATCACCTCGATCTGCGCACCATGCGCGGTGGCCAGCTCGCGCGCGGCGTCTTCGAGCTGCTGCGGCCCCATGTCTTCGGTCGGGGTGTTGACCCAGTCGCGCACGCGCAGGCTGGCGGCGATCACGTCGCGCACTTCAGCCGAGGGCGTGGCGGCCAGCTGGGCCGGCGCGCGGTTCGGTTTGCGATACCGCGCGAAGCGGTAGCTGCCCAGGCCCCAGCCGAGCTGCAGCAGGGTCTCGATCTCCGGTGCCAGTGCATCCGCCAGCGTCCAGACGGTGCCTTCGGGCAGCGCGAACGGCGCATGCGCGTAGCTGTAGACATCCCCCGGGTCGCCCACACCGACGATGGCGCCGGCCAGGCCGTGTTCGCCCGGCAGCAGCACCACGCTGCCACCGCTGCCGTTGAACCGCTGCGCATCCAGCCACGCGCCGAGCGCGTCGGATTGCTGCGCACGCCAGCCGGCGTACTGCTCGCGGGTCATCACGTGCAGCGGCAGGGCGTTGCGCGTCTCGGAAGTGAAACCGTTGATCTGGGACATGGGACTCGAGTGCTCCTTGGGCGGCGGCTTACGCGTGCTGGGCGGATGCGTTCGCATCCAGCCAGTCGGCCAACCCGGTCAGGGTGTCGAACTGCAGATCGGGCTGCAGTGAAGGGTGGGTCCAGGTGTGTTCTTCGCGGTTGATCCAGCAGCCGCGCAGGCCGGCCTGCATCGCACCGACCACGTCCATCTCGGCGTGGTCGCCGACGTGCAGTACCTGGGCAGGTGCGATGCCGAGGCGATCGCAGGCGGCGTGGAAAATGCTGGCGGCCGGCTTGGCCGCACCGTGCTCGCGCGAGCCGAGCTGGAAGGTGAAGTGGTGGGACACGCCAATCCGCTGCAGATCGGCATTGCCGTTGCTGAGCGCGGCGACCGGCACGCGCGCGGCGATCCGGGCCAGTGCGTCCATCGCATCCGGGTAGAACTCCACCTGGTTGCGCGCGGCGTAGAACGCCTCGTAGGCCGGTTCCAGCAGCGCCGGATCGGCGCCGCTTTTGTCCAGCGCCTCGCTCAGCGTCAACCGGCGCAGCGCGCTCAGGTCGTAGTGCAGGTGCGGGTTGTCATGGAAGGAGCGCTCGCGCAGTTCGCGCATCGCCGCCACCGGATACATCGCGGCGGTGGCGGGGCTGTGCTGGAGCATCCACTCGTACAACACCTGGTCGATGCGGGCGCCGATGGGGGCGAACGGCCACAAGGTGTCGTCGAGGTCGAGGGTGATGGCTTGGACTGGGAAATTCACCCCGCCATTCTACGCCTGCGCGCGCGGGCTTTCATGGCGCGCGCAGGCGCCGAGGTGAGGTGCTTCAGCGCAGGTCGTAGGAGCAGGCGATGGATGCCTGGCCCTCGTCCTGCCGCACGCTCAGGTCGTGGCGGCCCACTTCCAGCGTGTAGTCGCCGGCTTCATTGCGCGGAATCTTCGCCAGCGCTGCGATCTGGTCGATACCGGCCGTGCTGAAGTAGGCGGTATAGCTGTCGATGCTGTCCTCGCCGCTGGCGCCGTCGTACAGGTGCAGGCGGTTCACCGGCTGGCCCAGCACGAGCAATGGCGTGGTCAGCGCATACTCGCCATCGGACAGTTCGCCGTACGCCTGCAGCTCGGTCGGCTTGAGCACCTTTGCCAGCGCGGCGAACTGCGCAGGCGTCAGGTGACGCTTGCAGGTGACCGCCTCGATCAGCTGGCGGCTGGCCACCTCGGCGCTGGGTGGGGGACCGGCCAACGTCGGGGCAGCAAGGGTGACAAGGCCGGCGAGGGCGAGGCAACGGGCAGCGAGGGAAGACATCAGGGCCGGGATCCATCCGAAAAGGTGCCGGTATTCTGGCAGCACCGGGGATCGCGCGGCCAGCCGTATCCTTGCCCTGAACCGCTTATTCCAGCAGCTTGGCCCAGCCCTGGGTGCCATCCAGCCGCGCCAGCACCAGCTTGATGCAGACCAGCAGCGGCACCGCCAGAAGCAGGCCGATCATGCCCCACAGCCAGCCGAACACCATCAGCGCCAGGATCAGGATCAGCGGTGAGATCGCCATCCGGCGGCCGAGCACGATCGGCGTCACCACCTGGCCTTCGACGGTATGCAGGGCGAGATAGCACGCGGCCGGCAGCAGCGCCTGGAACGGATCGCTGAACTCCACGAAGCCCATCAGCAGCATCAGCGCCACGCCGATCAGCGGTCCCACATACGGCGCGAAGTTCAGCAGCGCCGCGACGGTGCCCCACAGCAGCGCCTCCTGCAGCGAGATGCCGAGCAGCAGCAGGATACCGGCGAACACCAGGCCGACCAGCGTGTTGATCACGGTGATGGTCAGCACATAGCGGGACACCTCGCGTTCGATCGAACGCAGGATGTCGGTCGTGAACCGTTGCTGCTGGCGGCTGGGGAACAGGGCGATGGCGTGCTTCTGCAGGCTCTGCCCGTAAATCATGAAGAACAGGGTCAACAGCACCACCGCCAGCACCGAAGCAGCCAACCGTGGTGCACGGGTCAGGACCTTGTAGGGATCATCCATCTGGGTGCGCACGATCTGCACCCGGCGGCTGCCTTCGCCACCGGCCACGCGCGCGAAGTTCTCGGCGGCCTGGTTGGCCTGCTGCACCGGCTTGGTCAGGTTCTGTACCTGGCGGGCGACCTTGCGCAGCTGCTGCGGTGCCTCCTGGGCCCACTCCATCGCCGGGCCCACCAACTGCACGCCCAGTGCGGCAGCGCCGCTCAGGCCCACGCCAAGCACCAGCACCGCACCGAGGAAACGGGGGATCCAGATCTTCTGCAGCACCCGCAGGATCGGGTTGCCGACCAGCGCGAAGAACATCGCCAGCAGGATCGGCAGCACCACGTCCTGCGCCGCCCACAGGGTAAAGGCCACGGCCAGGGTGGCCAGGATCACCAGCGACATCGGCGCGCGTGGCCGGGGCGGGGAAGGTGCGACAGCGGCTTCAGCGGAAGGGGATACCGGAACGCTCATGCAGGTCGCACACTGGAAAGGAGCGTCATTATTGGGCAAGCCGGGTGCGCATGGCGTGTGGGGGGCGTGCAGACGAAGAAAG
The DNA here is from genome assembly GCF_054188265.1 of Stenotrophomonas sp. IS26. NCBI lineage: Bacteria > Pseudomonadati > Pseudomonadota > Gammaproteobacteria > Lysobacterales > Lysobacteraceae > Stenotrophomonas > Stenotrophomonas sp. IS26. Next base: position 53,274 of record NZ_JBSZJV010000011.1, on the reverse strand, counting down.
GCCCCGCGACGGGTATCGCAGGGCCTTTGGATAGTGCATCCGAGCGCGGTGCGATCAGCGTTCGGACAGGTCCGTGGCGGCTTCCGCCGGTTGCGGCTGATGCGGCGAGGCCGGATCGGCACGCCGTTCCGGAGTGAGCCGTGGCGCGGCTGCTGCCGGAGCCCTAGCCGCCTGACGCGGCGCCTGATCGGTGGCGTCATCCACCTTGTCGGCCGCCTGCTCGGCGGTGTCAGCCGCTTCGCTGGCCTGCATCGAGGCGAACGCGGCCTGGGTACTGGCCACCAGATTGGAGACCGAGCCGATCATCTGCAGCCAACGCGCGCCCTGCACTTTCGCGCCGAGCCCGGTCGGCTCCAGCTTGCCGGCCAGGAAGCCGCCGGCAAGACCGACGGTGATGATGCGCAGCGGTGTCCATCCGGTACGCCAGACGGTGCTGAGGGTGGACCAGCTGCTGCGGGTTTTCTCCACCCGCACCGCTACCACCAGCTCGGCGCGCTGTACGCGTTGCCGCAAGGCTTCGAAGTTCATCGCTTCACCCCCGTGGTATCCACGTCGGCATCGGGATCTTCATCGCTCGGTTCGTCATACAGGCCCAGCCGCGACAACTGGCGGCGGGTGGCATGCATGCCGGTATGGCGGAAGAAGAACGAGACCCGCCACATCGCGTAACCGGTGACGAGCAGGCTGACGATCGACGTGATCAGCAGCGAATGGAACCAGGACAGGCCCCATCGCTGCATCAGGGCGATCAGCGTACCGGCCAGCAACAACCAGGCCGACGCGCCGAATACGATCGCCACGCCGGCCCAGGCCAGTGCCCGGCCAAACGCGCTGCGCGCCAATGCGAAGTCGGCCGAGGCCAACCGTCGCAGGGAGCGCAGCGTGTGCTTGGCCGAATCCACCGTCTCGCGACCGGCCTCACCCACCTGGCGGATGCTCTCGTCCAGGCGGGGTGCTTTTTCACCGCTGTCCGGTGGCGGGGTATCCGCGCCACCGGGGGCGGGCGACTGGGCTTGATCGCTCACGCCGCTGCTTACTTGTCGCCGCCGCTGCGGGCCAGCTTGGCGATGATCCAGCCGGCGGCGAAGGCGACGCCGAAGGAGGCCAGCGGACGCTCACGGATCAGTTCGGCGGCGCTGTCGACCAGGTCCTTGCCCTTGTCCATCAGTGCATCGACCTGTTCCTTGGCAGCGGCACCACCGAACTCGGCCGCGGCCAGACCGGACAGCGCGGTATCGGACAGCTCGGCCTTGACGTTGGCCTTGCCGAGGCGCAGCTCATCACCGGCAGCGCCGGTGGCGCCCTTGATCGCACCGCCGGCAGCGGTGGCCGCCGACTTCAGGTGCGAGCCGGCTTCGCCCAGGTGTTCCTTCAGGTTCTCGGTATTGGTGGGGCTCATCGTGTATCTCCTGCTATGCGATGGGGAAGGTGACCGCGGACGATCCGACGGCAACGAACACAAGGTAATAGCATCGGCCGGGTGTAAGCGACGTTACGGCTGACGCCGCGTTCAGCGCATCACCAGCTGGCCGCCGCCATTTCCCCGGATGATCCTGAGCACCAGCTGCGCCGGGCGCTGCTGGAAGTTGGCGCGCCAGCTGGCGAGGTCGGCAAACTCACCTGCCGTTGCCGCGGTGATCACGTCGCCCTGCGCAAGCCCGGAGGCTGCCGCGCGGCTGCCGCGTTTGACGTCACTGACCAACACCCCGCTGACACCGGCCTGGCGCAGCGACTCGGGCAGATCGACGAAGGTGGCCCCGCCCAAGCGCGGATCGAGCGACTCGCCGGTGACCGCGCGTGCCTGTTCTTTCAGCGTGGCCTTGATCTGCAGCGGCTTGCCCTCACGGCGCACGTCCAGGGTCAGCGTGCTGCCGACCGGTTGCAGGCCTTCCACGTTGTGCAGCGCCTGGGCACTGTCCACGCGCTGGCCGTTGGCCGACACCACCACATCGCCCGGCTTGAGTCCGGCGGTCGCGGCACTGGACCCGGCCAGCACGCGGGTCACCAGCGCCCCCCGCGTCTCGGTCAGCCCCAGGCCCTGCGCGATCTGCTGGGTCAGGTTCTGCGCCTCGATGCCGAGCGTGCCACGCACCACCACGCCGTGTTTGACCAGCTGGTCGACCACATCGCGCGCCAGGTTGGAGGGGATCGCCAGGCCCAGGCCGATGTTGCCGGCCATGCTGCCCTGCGGATTGAAACTGGCGGTATTGATGCCGACCAGTTGCCCCTGCAGGTTGACCAGCGCACCGCCGGAATTGCCCGGGTTGATCGAGGCATCGGTCTGGATGAAGTTCTGGTAGCCCAGCCCGCGGATGCCGCTGCGGCCCACCGCAGAGACGATGCCGGAGGTGACCGTCTGGCTGAAACCGAAGGGGTTGCCGATCGCCACCACGAAGTCGCCCACGCGCAGCTGGGCGCTGTCGCCGAGCTTGATCTCGGTCAGGTTGCCGGTCGGAATGCGGATCAACGCGACATCGGTATCGGCATCGGAGCCGATGAATTCAGCCTTCACCGTGCGCCCGTCGGCCAGGGTCACCTGCACGTCGTCGGCGTTGTCGATGACGTGATGGTTGGTCAGCACCAGGCCCTCGGCGGCATCGATGATGACGCCCGAGCCCAGTGATTCGTTGATGCGTTCCTGCGGCACTTCCGGGAACAGCCGGCGGAAGAACGGGTCGTTGAAATAGGGGTTGCGCACGCGCACCACCTGCTTGGTGTTGACGCTGACGACTGCCGGCATCACCCGCTCCAGCATCGGCGCCAGCGAGGGCACCGCCTGGCCGGCGATCGCTGCGGGCAGCGCGGCCGTGGTCGGAATCGTGTACGCGGCTGGCGCCGCTTCGGCACGGTTGTCCAGGTGCGCGTTGATGGCCGTGGCGGTGAACCCGCCGAAGGCAGCGGCGAGGGCGAGCGTGAGCAGGGTCGGGAGCGGTCGCATGGTCCGGCGGTTCCGTGTCGGAGGGGACGGGGCAGGGAAAACACGTATACGGTAATTCAACCTGAATGAGTGTGTCCGCAATCGGCTAAACCTTGGATGAAATTCGCCACGTCGTCGGCCTTGCGGTGACGTTGCCTGGGCACGGATGGCGGGGCCGATATGGGCCGGTGGCGAGGTGCGAAGGAGGGCGGTGTGGTGTGCCTGGCAACGTCCAGGCGCACCCGGGTCACGCACCCGCAGGGCGCATCCGCGTCATCGAAACCAGCGCAAATGCCGGGTGCGAGGGCAGGGAATGGATCAAGTGCGACGATCAATCATGGGCTCATTGAATGCAGCCGACATGCGCATCGAGACACATCGCGTGCGCCACGCGCTGGAGCGCCGATGCTGTTTTCAAGGGGTTTCGTGCAAGTGGTTGGTGCGTTGCTTGCTGCCGACGATGGGGGTGCTACTGTCGGCGTGGCACGAGCATCGCATCAAGACCGTTCCACGATGAACCGCGCCGGTATAGCATCGCCAGCGATTTGACTAACCAGGCCCCTTAGGAGGCACTCAATGAGCAACGGTAATGGTGTGACCACGGTTCTCTCGCAGACCGTCGAAGATGCAAAAGAAACCGCCACCAACGTCGGCGAGACCATCGCACACGTTGCGGAAGATGCCGTCGCTTCGGTCAAGAAGACCGCCAAGCGCGCCCGCAAGGCGGCCACCACCCAGGTCGCCAAGGTCAAGAAGGCCGTGACCAAGGTCGAGAAGACCGTCGCCAAGAAGGCTGACAAGGCGGCCAAGTCGGTCGGCAAGACCCTGGCCACCGCCAAGCAGAAGCTGGAAGCGGCCAAGAAGAACGCCAAGGCCGAAGCCACTGCCATCAAGAAGCAGGTCGCCAAGAAGAAGGCCACCGCTGAAAAGGCCGTGACCAAGACCACCAAGGCTGCCGGCAAGAAGGCCACGACCGCCAAGAAGGCCGTGACCAAGAAGGCGGCTGCTGCCAAGAAGACCGTGACCAAGAAGGTTGCCACCGCCAAGAAGGCTGTCGCCAAGAAGACCGCGACCGCCAAGAAGGCCGTGACCAAGAAGACCGCTGCCGCCAAGAAGACCGTCGGCAAGAAGGTCGCCGCTGCCAAGACCGCTGTTGCCAGGAAGTCGGCGACCGCCAAGAAGGCCGTGACCAAGAAGACCGCAGCGGCCAAGAAGGTGGCCGGCAAGAAGACCGCCGTCGCCAAGAAGACCGTCGGCAAGAAGGTCGCCACCGCCAAGAAGGCTGTGGTCAAGAAGTCGGCGACCGCCAAGAAGGCGGTGACCAAGAAGACCGCGACCACCAAGAAGGTGGCCGGCAAGAAGACCGCCGTCGCCCGCAAGTCGGTTGGCAAGAAGGTCGCCACCGCCAAGAAGGCCGTGACCAAGAAGACCGCAGCGGCCAAGAAGATCGTCGGCAAGAAGGTCGCTACCGCCAAGAAGGCTGTGGCCAAGAAGGCCCCGGCGAAGAAGGCTTCGGCTCGCAAGGCCGCGCCGGCCAAGCGTGCCGCCGCCAAGCCGGTTGCCCGCAAGGCACCGGCCAAGCGCGCGCGCAAGTAAGTAAGTAAGTTGTAACGTGCTGCTCCTGCCTGAGGGCGGGAGCGGCATGGTGGGAACGGCCTGTCCCCGTCCCCGGTCATTTGCCCGTCCCGGGTCATTTCGGCATCCCCGGTCGAGCGCATCGCGTCACTGTGCGATCAGGCTCCCGGATCATGCCCCCACTGTTCCGCTTCCCTCGGCTCCTGCGCCCAGCCGGAGCATGCTTGACGGTGCCTCCCTGCGTCTGTTGCTAACCTGACCGGCACACGTTCACGGGAAGATGCAATGCGCGGTCTCGACTTCAGCTCCTGGCAGGCCATGCTCTCCACCCTGGTCGGGTTGGCGATCATTACGTTGATCGGCGTCGGCATCCGGCTCCTGGTCATGCAGACCATGCAGCAGCGCCGCGAACGCGAGAATCGTCAGATCAACGAGCGTCTGCGTACGCTGATCGCCGCTTACAAGGTCCTTGGCGGCTCATTCACCGGCACGCTCGATGTCGATCCACGCCATCGCCGGGATTTCCGCGCGCTGCCCGACGGCAGCGAAGGCGGCGATGCGCTGCACCTGCCGGCGGAGGCCGAGAACGGTGGCGAGCGTGCGCGGCGGATCCGTGATGCGGTGGAAGCGGCCCTGTCGGACATCGTGCTGCTGGGCACCGACGAGCAGGTGCGCCTGGCCGCCCACGCCGCCAACGAGATGGCCCAGGGTCGCCTCGTTCCCACGGCCGAGCTGGTGGTGTCGCTGCGTGACTTCATCCGTCAGGCGCTGGACCTGGATCCGATTCCAACCACGGTCACCATCCCGCGCCAGGGTCCCGCACGGCCCTCGGCCGGTGCGAAGGGCAAGGGCGATGCGGGTGACAAGGGCGGCGGCAAAGGCGGCGGAGGGATGGGCGGTGGAGGCGGTGGTGGTATGGGAGGAATGGGCGGTGCTGGCATGGGAGGTGGAGCGGACGATACTGCCGACGCTCATCGCTGAGCGGCCCGCATCCGCTCACGGCGAGGCGGCCGCCCCGATCCGGTAGGGCGGCGGCGTCGCACCCATCAGATGGGTGACGAAGTAATCCCACATCCGGCGCATGTAGTAATCGTCGTTGCGGAACAGTTCGTGGTCCTGGTTGGGCAGGTAGAGCAGGTCGTAGTCCTTGTTGGCCAGCGTGAGGGCGCGCGCCAACTGCAGGGTCAACGCCGGCATCGCGTTCTCATCCAGGTCGCCGTAGACCAGCATCAGCCGACCCTGCAGGCGATCGGCCAGTGCATCGTTGGCCAGTGGCTGGAACAGCGCTGGCACTGCATCCGGTGCTGGGCGCACGGCGGTGCCGTCTGCATAGACCGGCTGGCCGCCGACCAGGCGGTCCATGCCGTGGATCGCGCCGCCGTACATGCCCTGGAAGCTGTGGCTGCCGGCCGAAGCCACCCCGACCTTGTAGAACGCCGGATGGCGCAGCAGGGCACGCGCCGCACTGTAGCCGCCGAAGGAATGCCCATAGATGCCGACCCGCGTCAGGTCCATGCCCGGATAACGTCTGGCCAGCTGGCGGATCGCCGCGACGTGATCGTCCAGCTGCAGATCCGCCGCGCTCAGGAAGCTGGCATCGTGGAAAGCCTTGGAACGTCCGGGTGTGCCACGCGCATCGATGCTCACCACCACGAAGCCGAGCTGGGCCAGGCTGGAGCGCGCGACGGGGTTCATCGTCGCGGTGGCGTCGACGAAGCCCACCGGGGTATTGGTGATGTGCGGTCCGCCGTACATGGCATCGATGACCGGATGCCGTCCATCCTCGCGGTAGCCAGGCGGCAGATAGACCGTGGCCTGCAGTTCGGTGCGTCCATCGGCGGCCAGGACACTCACCCGCTGCGGTGGCGTCCAGCCGGCGGCGCGCACGGCGCGGTCGTCGCCGCGCTCCAGTTCCAGCACGACCCGGCCATCGCCCGTTGAGCGCAGCACGCTGACCGGCGCCTGGTCCACCCGCGAGTAGCCATCGACCACGTACGCCGCCGAGGGCGACAGCAGGTGGGAGGGCCGCCCGCCCATGAGCACGCCGGTTCCGCCATCGATCGCGTGATCAGCTGCTTCCGGTGTCAGCAGGACCGGCGCGCCACCGTCCAGCGACACGCGGTACAGGCGTCGTTGGTACGGATCCCCCGGCTCGCGCCCGCCGGCGGTGAACAGCACCTGGCGACGCACCTCATCGACGCCGACCACATCGCGCACCAGCCATGCGCCCGTGGTCAGCTGACGGACGACACGTCCATCGCGGCGATCGACCAGGTACAGATGGCCCCAGCCATCGCGCTGCGAGAACCAGACGATGCCATCGTCGCGCTGCAGAACGTGCACCGCCGGCCGGTTGTAGGGATAGCTGTTGAGCTGCACGCGGGTATCGCTGCGCTCTTCCCGTACGGTACGCACGCCGCCGGTGCGGACATCCACCTCGACCAGACGCAGCCGCGCGGGGTGGTCATAGCGCACGATCGCCGTATAGACCTTGGCGGCATCGGCCGACCAGCCCAGCACGCCGGCCTCGGTCAACGTGTGCCAGCCCTCGGGAGCGGCGATGCTGCGTGTGCCGCCGCCCACTTCGGTGACGAACCATGCATCGCGGACCTGCTCGGCGTCGCCCAGCAGGCCCAGGCGTACTTCATGCACGACCGGGCGGAACCCGGTGGTCGGCGCAGTCGCCAGGTAGGGATAGGGCAGGACCTTGCGTTCGTCGTAGCGCACGCCGAACAGGCGCTGGCTGTCCGGTGACCAGGTGACCGCGAACGGCGGCATCTGCATCCGGCCTTCCCGTCGCGGAATGCCGCGCAATGCAAAATCGGGCAGTACCCCATAGCCGTACGAGGGCTCGCCATCCACGGTGAGCGCCCGTCGTTTACCGTCGGCACCACGCCGCAGCCACAGGTTGTCCTGCTCGACCCGCACGCTGTGCCGGCCGTCCGGCGCAGGCAGGTCGCGGGGATCGGCGACCGCTGAGGTTTGCAGCGCACACGGCAGCGGCAGCGTGCAGGCCACGACCTGCCTTGCGTCCACGCGCAGCGTGATCCGCAATCCATCGCCGCTGCGGGCGACGCGGTCCACCTGCTGCATCACCGCGCCTGGATCGGCGACCCCGGCAGCCTGCAGTGCCGCCTGCATGACGTTTTGGTCAAACAGCGCCGTGCGCGTGGAGGCCGCCGGATCGACCAGCAGGTAGCGGGTGCGGCCATCGTCCTCCTGGCGGGCATACCAGAAGCGGCCGTCCTCCAGCCAGTGTGGCGCGACGGTAGCATTGCGGACCTTGCCGCGCAGCCGCTGGTCGAGCACACGTTCGGCGCGCTGGTACTGCATCAGGCCCGGTGCCGCGGCCTTGGCCGGCGGGCTGGCGGTCGCGGTGACCGCCAGCCCCAGAACGAGCAGACAGTGAAACATTCCCGAACGTGCTGCGGCCATGCGTCTCGCTCCCTGATGACGGTCGCCCGGCAGGCAGCATCGTCCTCATGGCGCGTGCTCCTGTCAGCCTGGAGCCCCGAGCATGCCGGTGCTCCAGCGCGCACTCAAGCGGCGCTGCCGCAGCGGGTATGCCCTTCCTGGCCCCCGCTCAGCTCTTGAGTTCCACCACCGGCACGAAGCCGCCGTAGATCATCCGCTTACCGTCGAACGGCATCGGATTGTTCTCCGGGTTCATCCGCGGGTCCTCCATCATCTTCTGCATGCCGGCATCGCGCGTGGCCTTGTCCGGCCATTCGATCCAGGAGAACAACACGGCCTCATCATCCTTGGCCGCTACCGCGCGATGGAAGTCGGTCTGCTTGCCGTGCGGGACATCGTCGCCCCAGCACTCCACCACGCGCAGCGCACCATGCTCGATGCAGATCGCATCGCCCATCTGCGCGTGTTCCAGGAATTTCGCTTTGTTCGCGGTCGGCACGGCAAGTACAAAACCATCGATATAGGCCATGGCAAAAGCTCCAGATGACGCGCCGGGATGGGCGCCTTCATGACATACGACGAACCGGGGGATGGAACATCGACAGTGCGCGCGGTGGCCGTTGCGGGCGGTGAATCTGTCCAGGACGGTCACGAAGTGAACAAATTCAGCATCCAATCCGCCAATTTCGGCGGCCTTCGGGACAAACGTCAGAAAACTCTGAGTCATGGTGCGGAACATCCTGATAGGCCAGCTGACGCATTCAGCACATGATGGCCTTGCCGGGCAGGACGCCCCACGGCGCCCTGCGGTCCAACGCCCCACGGCACGGACCTCGGTGCATCCAGGAGGATGGACGCGTTAGCCGATAACTCCCCAAGAGCGGCTTCCCCAGCGCGTGACGCCCCGAAAGGGCACCGTCGTGACCAGAATCCTTTCCCCGCGCGGTTCCCGCGCGTGGCCTTCGCCCCGCCCCTTTTCAGTTACCCGCGTGATCGCCGCGCAGGACGGGCATTCACGTCCTCATCGCCTGAAAAAGGCCACGCGCGTATGCCAGAGCGCGTCTGAACGGCGCCCCAAAATTCACTTTTGTGCACGCGGTCAACTTCAGGGCGGGTTGTGTCGAATAACGGAGAATTTACATTCCCGATGCAGTCCGGCCTCCATGCCGGGTGCAAGTAGTCCAAGACATAAAGGTGTACCCCCATGAAGACTTCGTTGATTGCTCTGGCGCTGGCCGCCGCCCTCCCGTTCACCGCTTCGGCGGCTGAAGGCCTGTCCTACAACTACGCTGAAGCCGACTACGTCAAGACCGACGCAGATGGCGGGAAGGCCGACGGTTGGGGCGTGAAGGGTTCCTATGCCTTCCTGCCGAACTTCCACGCCTTCGGTGAGTACAACCAGCAGAAGACCGACATCGGCAACTTCAAGGTTGACCAGTGGCGCGTCGGCGTCGGCTACAACCAGGAAATCGGCAACAGCACCGACTTCGTGGGCCGCGTTGCCTACAACAAGTTCGACCCGAAGGAAGGCCTGGATTTCAACGGCTACAGCGCTGAAGCCGGTATCCGTACCGCGTTCGGCCAGCACGCCGAAGTCTATGCCATGGCCGGCTACGAGGATTACAGCAAGAAGCACGGCGTCAATCCGGATGGCCAGTTCTACGGCCGCCTGGGTGGCCAGGTGAAGTTGAACCAGAACTGGGGCATCAACGGCGACATCAAGATGGATCGCCATGGTGACAAGGAATGGTCGGTCGGCCCGCGCTTCAGCTGGTAATCCCAGCGTGACCGCATCGCCACGTGCCTGACCGGCGTGGCAGGAAAGGCCCGGCATTGCCGGGCCTTTTTCGTGAGCGCGATGTCCGCAGCGGGCGCGAGGGATAATGCGGCACCCTCATGGAGATGCCCAATGCCCCCGTCCTCCGATCTGCAGCAGCCTCGCCTCGGCTGTGGTGCCGTGATCCAGCGCGCCGACGGCGCGATCCTGCTGGTCCAGCGTGGGCGTCCGCCCGAGCAGGGGCATTGGGGGCTGCCCGGTGGCAAGGTCGATTGGATGGAAACCGTCGAACACGCGGTGATCCGTGAGGTGGAGGAGGAGACCGCACTCCAGGTGACGGTGGAGCGTCTGTTATGCGTGGTCGATCATTTCGAGCCGGCGCTTGCCCAGCACTGGGTCGCCCCGGTGTATCTGGTGCGCGCCCAGGACACCACGATCGCGTCCGTGCAGGAGCCCGAGGCACTGCTCGGGCTGGGCTGGTTCACCGCCGATGCACTGCCCGCGCCGCTGACACTCTCTACGCGCAAGGCCCTGGAACACCTCTCGATCGCGCACTGAGTCCTCGCGCGCAGGGCGCTCAGCGTCGTGCGGCGGCGCCATCTCCCCGCGCCACGGCCTCTACTTCGGCCAGGCTGGTGATGGCGTAGTCGCCCGGCGTGGACATCGCCAGCGCGCCATGTGCCGCACCCAGATCCACGGCCGCCTGCTCGCCCTTGCCGCTGAGCAGCGCATGCACCACGCCGGCCACGAAGGCATCGCCGCCGCCGACACGGTCGAGCAGATCCACTTCGCGTGCGTCGGAGACATACAGCTGCGACCGTGTGCGCAGCGCACCGGCCCAGCCGTGGCGGGCGGCGTTGGCGGCGTCGCGCAACGTGAACGCCACCGCCTGCAGCGCCGGGAACTGCGCCATCGCGCGCACGGCGGCCGCCTCCGCCGGCCCGACATCCATCGGCGTGTGGCGGCGACCAAGATCGCTCAGGTCCATCCCCAGGCACGCGGCGAACGAATACTCATCGCCGATCAACAGATCGCACTCGGCCGCGATGGCGCAGTTGGCGTGACGCGCGGCATCCGGGTCGGGATGGCTGTTCCAGAGGCTGGCGCGGTAGTTGAGATCGTAGGAGACCGCCACGCCGCGCCGGCGTGCGGCCCGCACTGCGGTGATCGCGGTCTGCGCGCTGTGCTCGGACAGCGCGGCGAAGATCCCACCGGTGTGCAGCCAGCGCACGCCGTGTTGCCCGAACAGCGCATCCCAGTCGAACGCCTCCGGCTGCAGCTGCGAGGCCGCCGAGTACGCGCGATCGGAAATACCCAGCGGCGCACGCACCCCGAAACCGCGCTCGGTGAAGTTCAGGCCCATGCGGGTGTTGCGGCCGATGCCATCGTAGTCGCGCCACACGATCTGGCTGGCATCCACCCCGCCGGCCTGGATCAGCTGCTGCGCAAGCAGGCCCAACTCGTTGCGCGGCAGGGCGGTGAGCACCCCGGTGCGATGGGCGAAGGTGCTGCACAGGCCGCGGGCGACGTTGTACTCGCCACCGCCCTCCCACACGTCGAACTGGCGCGCGCTGCGGATCCGGCCTTCGCCGGGATCGAAGCGCAGCATCACCTCTCCCAGCGCCAGCGCGTCCCAACGCTGGCCATTCTCGGCCGCAATCTGGAAGGTCTGGGCACTCATCGCGCCGGGCACCCGAGCAGCGCCAGGTCGATCCCGTCGGCCATGCGCCGGTAGCCCTCGTCGTTGGGATGCAGGTGGTCGCGGGTGATGTCCTCGGGCAGGTTCTCCGGGTTGGCCGGATCACGCAGGATCTGGTCGAAGTCGATCAGGCCATCGAAACCGCTGCGCCCGCCGCGCATCCAGGTGTTGAGCGTGGTGCGGGTGGCGGCGGCGATCGGCTCGTACCGGTCCGAACCACCGAAGGGCGTGATCGTGGCGGCGATCGGGCGAATGCCGTTGCTGTGCAGGCGCTCGGCGATCTGCCGGTAGCCCAGCACCATGTCCTCTGCGTTGCGGCCGGCCACGGGTGGGGTGCCGCCATCATGGCGGATGTCGTTGATGCCTTCGAACAGGATCACGCGGTCCACGTTCGGCAGCGCGATCACATCGCGGTCCAGCCGCGCCAGCGCGCTGTGGCTGCGGCCGTGGTCCATGACCTTGTTGCCGCTGATGCCGGCGTTGACGACCACCACCTGATCCGGGCACGCCTGCTGCAGACGGGCGGACAGCAGTGCAGGCCAGTCGCCATTGCTGCCGCGGGTGGCGGTGGCGCCTTCGGTGATGGAGTCGCCGAGGGCAACCACCACGATCGGCGTGCGCGTGCGTTCGGCGAGCACGGCGGAGACCACGTTCTGCCGGTAGGCGAGTTTGACCGCGTCGCCCACGGTGGCTGCGCGGCCATCGGCGATGCGCAGCGCGGTGCGGCGCACGGCCGGTCGTGTGGCATCCGGGAAATACACGGTGAGCGAGACGTCGGCCAGCGCCGGCGCCGTGATCGCGACCGGGTCGCTGAGCAGCGCAGCGCCGACCGGCACCACGATCTCGCCGCGACCATTGAAGGTGACCGGCTTGGCCGCGGTGGCGGTGCCGGTGAGGTGGGCCGAGGCCCCGCCGATATGCAGCGGGGCCTGGCCGAGTTCATTGCTGATGCGGAAGCGCAGGGCGCGGGCCGAACTGGCCAGGCGCATGTCCTGGCGCACGGTCTGGTTGGCGAACTGCACCGGGGCCTCGGGGGTGCCATCAAGACGATCCGGTGCCGGCGAGGCGGTCCAGGCCGGCACCCAGACCTGGGCCTGGGCGGGCAGCGCCGCAGCGCTGGTGGCAAGTGCAAGAGAGAATGCAGTGATCCAGCGCAGCATGGCGGCCCTCCCAGGCGGTCAGCGGGTCAATCAGGAGAAGTAGGTGCCGCCGTTGACGTCGACGTTGGCACCGGTGATGAAACCGGCCGCATCCGAGGCCAGGTACACCGCGGTATCGGCGGCTTCCTGCGGTCGGCCCTGGCGGCGCAGCGGGGTGTTGCCGGCCACGGCGGTGCGCACTTCCGGCTTGGTGAATTCGTCATGGAAGCGGGTGGCGATCATGCCGCAGCACAGTGCGTTGACACGGATGCCGCGCGGGCCCAGTTCCTTGGCCATGGCGCGGGTGAAAGTCATCACAGCAGCCTTGGCTGTGGCGTAGATCGCCGCGCCCGGGCCACCGCCATCGCGCCCAGCCTGCGAGGCGAAGTTCACGATCGCGCCGCCTTCGGGCATGTGCGGCACCACCGCATGCGTGGTCAGGTAGACCGAGCTCATGTTGAGGTCCATCACCTTATGGAAGAACGCCTCATCGATCTCGGCCAGCGGACGGCGCTGGACCATGCCACCGGCGACGTTCACCAGCACGTCGATCTGCGGGCCGAACGCGGCCTGGGTCGCAGCGACCATGGCCGCCACGGCCTTGGCATCGGTGACATCGGCGCGATGCACGATCGCGGTGCCGCCGGCGGCTTCGACCTGCTTGAGGGTCTCCTGCGCACTGGCTTCGTCGTTGGCGTAGTTGATGCAGACCTTGGCACCGGCCGCGGCCAGCTTGAGCGAGATCTCGCGGCCGATGTCACGGCCGCCACCGGTGACGATCGCCACCTTGTCCTTGAATTGGGTCATGAAACACTCCTGTGATGCGTTGGGGGAAAGGGAAGAAGCGGGCTCAGCGGCGCTCGACCGGGCCGTGGAGTTTTTCCACGCGACCGGTGACCAGCCACAGCGCCAGCAGGGAGGCCGGCACCAGGGCGGCCACCAGGATGAAAATGGGTGCGTAGGATTCGTGGGTCATCGCCGGCACCAGCCAGGTGGTGATCAGCGTGCCGGCCACCGCGGCCATGCCGCCCAGGCCGGCGACCGAGCCGACCGATTTGCCGCTGAAGATGTCGCCGGGCAGGGTCTGGATGTTGCCGATGGCGATCTGGAAGCCGAACAGTACGAAGGCGATGGTCACCACGGCCCAGACCGGATCGGTGGCCAGCACCGCGCCCAGCAGCGCCGGGGCCATGATCGCGCCGCCCAGGGTGATCACCACCTTGCGGGCCTTGTCCACGCTCCAGCCCGCACCGATCAGTCGGCCGGACAACCAGCCGCCGCCGAGGCTGCCGATCATCGCGCCGACATACGGCACCCAGGCGAAGATGCCGATCTGCTTGATGTCGAAACCGAAGGTATCGGCCAGGTAGAGCGGCAGCCAGGACACGAACAGCCACCAGATCGGGTCCAGGAAGAACCGCGAGATCAGGATGCCCCAGGTCTGCCGATGGCCCAGCAGCTGGCGCATGCTGGGCACGTACTCGGGGACCGGCACGGCTGGTTGTTCGGTGGGTGCATCCAGGATCAACGCGCGCTCGGCCGCGCTCACCCACGGGTGCTTGTCCGGGCCTGCGCGGTAGATGATCAGCCACGGCAGCAGCCAGATGAAGCCGATCGCACCGATCAGGATGAAGGTGCCGCGCCAGCCCAGCCACAGGAACAGCACGGCGATCAGCGGTGCCGACACGATCGCGCCGATCGACGCGCCGGCATTGAACACGCCCTGTGCCAGCGCACGCTCACGCGCCGGGAACCACTCGGCATTGGCCTTGACCGCACCCGGCCACGCGCCAGCTTCGCTGATGCCGAGCATGGCGCGCACGATGCTGAAGGACAGGATGGAATGGGTGACCGAGTGCAGCGCGATCGAGATCGACCACACCGCGATCGACAGCGCGAAGCCCAGGCGCGTACCGATGATGTCGAACAGGCGGCCGAACACGAACTGGCCGGCGGCATAGAACAGCATGAACACCGTGACCAGCAGCGCGTAGTCTTCCTTGGTCGCACCGACGTCCTTGGAAATCTGCGGCCACATCACGGCCAACGCGTTGCGGTCGATGTAGTTGATCACCGTGGCAATGGCGATCAGCGCCACGATCAGCCAACGGACATAGGTGCGGGCCTGCGTGGTGACCTTCATTTGCCGTCCTTGCCGGTACGGGTGCCGGTATCGAAGCGCTTCCAGCCACCGTCCCAGCGCCAGCTGTGTCCGCCGCCGCTCACTTCATGCGATCCGCCCTTGGCCGGATCATCGGCGATGCCCACGGCGAGCTGCTTGCCGCCGGCCAGGTCGAGCACCAGCACGTCTGCATCCTTGCCGCGGTAGTGGGTGAGGCGGTCGATGCGGCTGTTGGCGCCCCGCACGGTTTCGGCGGTGCCGTCGTACTGGCCGTGCGGTTCGAGCACGCCGTAGAACGTGGTGGCGGCCTGGCCATCCACCCGCTGCAGCAGCATCGGCTCACGGCGCAGGTTGAACGAGGGATCATTCGCGCCGCTCTCGCCGATCAACGCACGCGAGGGCGCGGTGCTGGCGAACCGGTAGGTATAGAAGCGGCCGTCCAGCAGCCAGGTCAGGCTGCGTGCGTCGCGGGTCGGCTCGCTGGCCGCATCGATCCACACATGCTGGTAGCCGTTGGCCTTGCCCAGCACCGGACGTGCGGCGACCGCGGACTGCGTCTTGAAGCCCACGTCCATGATGTGGCCATTGAAGTGCAGCGGCAGGTCATAGCGCGCGGCCTTGCTGCCGGTGACGCGCAGCAGATCCAGCACCACAGGCTCGCCCAGCGAGGGGTGCGAGAGCAGTGCCTGGGTACGGGTGAAGCTGACCCCGTCATAGGCGCCTTCCATCCGTGCCGAGGCGATCTGGGTGTCGTCGCTGACCGCGAACAGCAGCGGTGTCGGCGCCAGTGGCTGGCCCTGCTTCCAGTCGCCGCCGAAGTGGCTCTGTTCGTTCACCACCAGCGTGTTGTGCGCGATGGTCTGCCGGGCCCAGCTGCTGTTCTCCGGCAGGTAGATGCCACCGGCCTTGGCTTCGATATTGAGGAAACGCGCGGCGCCGTAATCGGTGACCACACGCTGGCCGTTGTCGTAGAACAACCAGTTGAGCTTGTCGAAGTGACCGTGCCCCATGCCCTGCTTGGTGTTCTTCATCACCAGCGCCTGGCCGTTCTCGCCGCCCATGCGCAGGATCGCCAGTGCGCCTTCGGTGCCGTCCGGGCCATCGCGCAGCAGGGTCGGTACGAAGGCGAACGGCTTGGCCTTGTTGTCTGCCAGTGCCTGGGCCACCTGCAGGCCTTCGGGCGAGAGCAGCACGCGCTTCTGTGTTTTGGCGACGGACAGCAGGCGTGCATCACCGGTCTGCGCGTAGGCGATATCGATGCCGGCCACCAGTTCCTCGGTGTCCAGGCCCTTGTCGAGAATGGCGTCGTTGATCGGGAAGAAGTAGCCGCCGTAGCTGCTCTGCACCAGCGCATCCACGGCCTTGAGCAGCACGCCATCGCGGCGCTTGAAGATGCCGCGTTGCGGTTCGTTGCGCTCGATGGCGTTGGCGAACAGGATGAACGGGGCCAGCGCATAGCGCTGGTAGTACGGGCCTTCTTCGTAATACCCGTCCGGCGAGAACAGCTGATCCACCTGTTTCAGGAAGCCGGCGCTGCCATCGCGTTTGCTGCCCTGCAGGGCCTTGTCGACGTAGCGGGTATCGCGCAGCACGTAGCCGGTCATGCCCACGGCAGCGACCGCCCAGGTGGCGTGGTTGTGGATCTTGTCGAAATTTTCCGGCGTGCCGGACAGGAAATCGGCCATCGCGCGGAACACGTTGTCGTCGATCGTCTTGCGATCCGCGTCACTGAGCGTGTCGCGGATCGCGTCGTAGCCCTGCGCCGCGCTGACCAGCCAGACCGAATCGTTGAGGGTCTGCCAGAACAGCCGGCCGGGAATCTGGCCGCGGCCCTGCGGGTGCGCGCCCAGCCCCGGGTAGAGCTTGGCGTAGCCCAGCAGCAGGTCGCGGGCGAAGGTGGCATAGGCCTTGTCACCGGTCAGCCGATACAGCGCGCCGGCGGCCTGGATGGCCTGGTAATTCCGCTTGTGCTGTTCGTGCGTGTAACCGCCGCCTTTGTCCTTGGGCACCGGCACGTCGATGCCGGCCTTCATCATCGCGCGCACGCGCTGTTCGGCACGCTGTTGTTCCTTGGCGAACAGCGGCGAGCGCGCACCCTCGGCACGCATCTGCGTCCACTGCGCGGCGGTGACCAGCACCGGCGCGGTGGCGGCCTCGGCGGGCGCCTGCCGGGCGGCGGGTGCGGCCTGCGCAGCGGGCAACGCGGCCCCGCCAAGGGTGGCGGCGAGCAGCAGCATCAGGGGCGGGGCGTGATTCATGGCAGGGCCTCAACAGGGGTATCAGACAGCAACGGCGCGGTGGCCGTCAGCGGGTTGTCGCCCATGCGCAGGGTCGGTTCCCCGACGCGATGGCTGAAACGGATGCGGCCGCTGCGGTCGAAGCGGTTGCCGCGGATGCTGGCGAACTGCACGCCATGCAGGCGCAGGCTGGTGTCATCGGCCACCCCGGCCTGCTCGAACTGGTTGCCGTGCACCTGCAGCGCCGGACCGAAGGTGCTTTCGTCGGTGCCGCCGCGATACAGGTTCACCACCGGCCCGCCGATGCGGCGGAACGTGGAGTCCAGCAGATCCACCTGCTCAGCGTTGTAGGTGCCCAGATCATCGGTCTCGGCGGCCGCGGCGATCACGCTGCCGGTGATGTCCTCCACCGTGACGTTGGCCAGTGCGATCTGCGCGGCCAGGCTGCCCTTGCCGGTGGCGATCACATCGAAGGCCTTGTTGGCGGTCAGCCCGTGTACGCGGCTGTCCTCGATGCGCAGCGTGTAGTTGAAGGCCTGGCTGCCCGGCGGCACGCGGATCACCGCGTTGCCGGCGGCATCCGGGGCGAGCGCACCATCGATATCCAGCCGCGCCAGGCGCAGCGAACCACGCGCGCCGATCTCGAACAGGCTCGGCCGCGAGAACTGCACGCTGGCCTGGCCATGTGCGGGGCCGACCACGCTGAGCGGATGGTTCACCGCCAGCACCTGGCTCACGGTGTAGCGGCCGCGCTGCAGCTGCAGGCGGTCGCCGGGGGCGCTGGCCGCCACGGCGGCGGTCAGGGTGTCCTCGCCCGGTGCGACCCTGCGCACCGCGCCACTATCCAGTGCGGTGCTGGGCAGTGTCTTGGGGTACCAGTCCACGCCGACCTGGTCGCGGGGAATCGGGGTCAGATCGCGCGGGGCACCGGCATCGATGGCGGCGGTGGGGTAGAGCAGGCCGTTGGCCGCGCGCTGCAGGGACACGGACTGGCCGCTGACACCGCCGGGGAAGCCGGGTGACACGGCAGGGCTCTGCACGTTGCCGGCGAAGGTGATGCCGGAGAGATCGCCCTGCGTACGCAGCAGATCGCGTTTCCCATCGCCGATGAACAGGTTGCCGGCGATGCGGCTGTTCATCGGCATCGCATTGCGCTCTTCATCCAGCCCCGCGCCCAGCAACAACGTTCCGACCTGGATGAAGCTGTTGCGTTCGATCACCGCGTGATCGATCTGCTCGTAGCGGTTCAACGGCGCGTTGTGGGTACCGGCCATCACGCTCAACGCCGCAGCGAAGTTGTCGCCGGCGATGCCTTCGAAGTAATTGTCGCGCACGGTCTGGTTGCGGTTGATCACGCGCACGCCGCCGGTATGCGCCTTGCCATGGCCGAGGAACACATTGCGTTCGACCCGATTGCCGTGGCCGTGGCGCAGCACCAGCGAGCCGCGCGAGTCCTGGAAGACGTTGCCGCGGTACGTGTTGCCGCCGGACTTGTTGGAGACGATCTCCACCTCGCCATCGCACTGCTCGAACCAGTTGTTCTCCACCACGGTGCGCGAGTCGGACTGCGAGTCGTGGCTGGTGCCGATGCGCATCGTCTCGCCGCCGTTGGCGCCCAGGTTGGGGCGCGGGCCGAACCAGTTGTGGTCGATGCGGTGCTGGTTGTCCAGGCCGCTGGTGGCGTTGCGCACCACCACCAGGGTAGTGCCCGCATTGGTCTTGCCGACCAGCTGGTTGTGGTCGAAGCGGTTGTGCTGGCCGTACAGCGCCACCCAGTGATCGGACTGCTGGCGATCCGGCTTGTTGTAGCGGTCGATCACGATCCCGGTCACCCGGCTGTGGTTGGCCCATTCGCTGGCTGACCGCCGGAACGAGATCACTTCACCGCCAGGCGCCCAACCATCCCGGAAGACGAGATGGGACACCTCCAGGTGCTCACCGGCCAGACGCAGCTGGGACTGCCCGCTGAGAATCACCTTGCCGGGCGTCTGCGCCGTCAACTTAATTGGTTGACCAATTTTGCCGGTGCCCCGGAGAAGCAGGTCAACGTCGCGCCAGACGCCGTTCGCCAGGATCACCGTATCGCCGGGGGCGAGGGCGCGTACGGCGGTGGCATAGGCAGCAGCGTCGCGCACCAGATAATCGGCCGCCACGGCAGGGAATGCCGCCAGGGAAAGGCTCAACAGCAGGGCCTTGGCCATGGGACGCCGCGCCAACGGCGCATGCGAGTGTTGCAAAGTCACGGGCTTACCCTCCCAGATGAACCGTGGCGACTGACGCGAGCCACGATCCTAACAGGTTGCCGGGCGCGCACGTCAACCACAATCGCATACCACTTTAGCTGAATGTGGTATGTGCTTTGCGCATTTTTCTGCTGCATCCGCACATTAATTCCATGCAAAGTGGTCTGGACAGTGGTGCGGGGTAGACTTTAGTACCAATTCATTGACATTGGTTCATCAGTCGTGAATCGTCCGGATCGAATCCGTGTAATCGGACGATCCATCCTGGGAGGGAGATCACGATGTTGCATGACCGCCGTACGGCCTCACCACGAGGCCTCCGCCGCACCGCGCTGCACAGCGCGCTGTTCTATGCCCTGTGCGCCACCGCGGCACTGCCGCTGGCCCACGCACAGGATGCCGACGCACCGGCCTCGCCGCCGGGGCAAGCCACCACCCTGGATCAGGTCCAGGTGACCGGCATCCGCAGTACCATCCAGACCTCGATCGACAAGAAGCGCGAGGAGACCGTGGTCTCCGATGTGCTGGCCGCCGACGACATCGGTGATCTGCCGGCGCTCTCGATCGGTGAAGCGATTGAGACGATCACCGGTGCCTCCACCCATCGCGAGAAGGGCGGTGCGTCGGAAATCTCGATCCGTGGCCTGGGCCCGTTCCTCGGTTCGTCCACCTTCAATGGCCGCGAGGCCACCAATGGCAGTGGCGACCGCTCGGTGAACTTCAACCAGTTCCCGTCCGAGTTGATCAACACCGTGGCGATCTACAAGACCCAGCGCGCCGACTTCGTCGAAGGTGGCGTGGCCGGCACGATCAACATGGAGACGGTCAAACCACTGGAGTACGGCAAACGCACGTTCCAGCTCGATGGCCGGGGCACCTGGCAGGACTATGATGACCGCCTGAAGGACAAGGACGGCGTCGGCTGGCGCGGTACCGCCAGCTACATCGACCAGTTCGACATGGGCAACGCCGGCAAGCTCGGTGTCTCCATCGGTGTGCAGGCGCTGGAAGGCAGCAACCCGGAAGAGCTGTTCTCCAGCAGCTCCACCTGGGTGGCCTGCGATGGCCGTGAAGTGGTCGGCGCGACGCGCAACTGCACCCAGGTCAACGGCAACCAGGTCGCCAACGGCGTGCCGTATTACCTGGTGCCCAGCAGCCGCATCTACCGCCAGTTCATCGAGCACGACAAGCGCGATTCGCAGTTCGCCGCGCTGCAGTGGCGGCCCAGCGATACGGTGGAAGTGAACCTGGATTACCAGCACTCCAAGCGTGATTACACCGAAGACCGCTCGGATCTGTCGCTGTCCTCGATGATGCGCAACCTCAACAACCGCGTGGTCACCGACGACGGCGCGCTGCTGCACCACACCGGCAGCACCACGGTCGATTCCACCGGCAATTTCCTGGAGCGCCAGGAGGAATACACCGGCGGCGGGCTCAACGTGATCTTCCGGCCGAGCCCGGCGTGGACGTTGTCCACCGATCTGTCCTACTCCAACACCGAGCGCGATCAGATCGAACGCAGCACCCGCCTGCGCGCCGGTCGCACCGACGTCAACGGTCGGCCGGTCGGCGGCATCAAGAACACCCGTTACGTCGATTACACCTATGACTACAGCGGTGACGTGCCGAGCATCTATCTTGATCCCGCGTTCGATGTGAACAACCCGGACAACTTCACCGATTCGGCGCTGGTGCGTCGTCGCCAGCAGCATCGCGAGCACACCATCCGTGCCGGCCGCTTCGATGCCACGTTCACCCCGGAAAGCGGCTTCTTCACCGCGATCAAGGGCGGCCTGCGCCGCTCCGAGGCGACCTACACCGATTACACCGACACCGTGGATGTGACCACCACCAATGTCGCTGCGATCCGCGCTGCCAACCTGGCCTGCCGCCAAGCCTTCCCGCAGGACGATTTCCTGGCCAATGCCAGCGGCAACACCATCGACCAGTGGGCCAGCTTCGACAGCCGTTGCCTGTTCAAGGCCTTCACCGGCGTGGACGACACCGGCCTGAGCGCGGACCTGCGCAACCCGGCCAATAACGATGTCACCGAGAAAACCAGCGCGCTGTACCTGATGGGCGATTACAGCGCCGAATGGTTTGGCCTGCCGGTGACCGGCAACATCGGCGTGCGCGGCGTGCGGACCGAAGTGCGCTCGGTCGGCCTGCGCAGCGGCCTGGATGTGATCAACAATCCCGACGGCACCGTGACCCTGGAGCCGACCGGCGATTTCACCTCGCAGGTACTCAAATCCAGCAATACCGAATGGCTGCCCAGCTTCAACGCCGCCTTCGAACTTCGCCCGGACCTGCTGCTGCGCGTCGGTGCGTATCGGGCGATGTCGCGCCCGGACCTGGCCGCTGAAGGCTACGGCCGCACCTTCAACCTGGGCGAGGTGGATACCGAGTTCAACAGTGTGGGCGATGCGCTGCGCAGCATCACCGCCACCGGCAACCCGCGCGCCAAGCCGTTGATGTCGTGGAATGGCGATCTCTCGCTGGAGTGGTACGCCAACGAAGACACCATGCTGTCCGGTGCGCTGTACTACAAGCAATTCAACGGCGGCTCGATGCCGGTGATCGTCAACGAGACCTTCGATATCGACGGTCAGAGCGTGACCGTGCCGGTGGAGCAGCTGGCCACCAGCGACCAGAAGAGCGATCTGTTCGGCGTGGAGTTCACCGCCTCGCACAGCTTCTCCTACCTGCCGGGCATCTTCTCCGGGCTGGGCGTGAAGGCCAGCTACAACTACGCCGATTCCAACTTCAAGACCGAAGACCTGCGCCTGGGCGAGTCCACCGACCCCTCGACCGGCGTGGTGACACCGGGCATCGTCGAACCGGCCAACATCTTCGGCCTCTCCAAGCATGTGGCCTCGGCGCAGGTGTACTGGGGCCTGGGCAAGCTCGATCTGCAGGCGATCTACAAGTACCGCTCCGACTATTACCAGCAGTTTGTCGGCGACCCGTCGCAGAACCGCTATGTGCGGGACAATGGCTCGCTGGACTTCCGCGCCACCTACAAAGTGAACAAGCACTTGTCGTTGTCGCTGTCGGCCAGCAACCTCACCGATGAGCCGCGGGTGTCGGATATGCCCATCCTCGGCAGCTTCCGCGAGTACACCACGTACGGGCGGCGGTATTATCTGGGGGTGCGCTACCGCTTCTGAGGTCAGTGGCGCGGTTTTTCCGACCGCGCCGCTCTCTGAAGGCGCGGTCGCCTGTCGGTCCCCAGCCACCTGTCAGCAGGCCTTTGATGATGTCCGAACCCCGTCTTTACCAGTCCATTGCTGCCGAAATCGTCGCGCTGATCGAGAAGGGCGAGTTCCCGCCGGGCTCGCGCCTGCCGGGCGAGCGCGACCTGGCCGAACGCCTGGGCGTGAGCCGGGTGACGGTGCGCGAGGCAGAAATCGCGCTGGAAGCACAGGGCCTGATCACCATCAAGACCGGCTCCGGCGTGTACGTGAAGGCCAAGCCGTCGCAGGCGCCGGGCGCACTGCCCGACGTCTCGGCGTTCGACCTGACCGCGGCACGTGCGGTGATCGAGGCCGAGGCGGCCGCGATGGCGGCCAGCCGCATCACCGATGACGAACTGGAGGACCTGGCCGGCCTGATCGCGGCCATGGTCGACCCGAATTCGGGCGAGGCAGCGGCCAGCGAGGCGGATCGGCAGTTCCACCTGTCGATCGCGCGGATCGCCGGCAACCCGGTGGTGGAGCACTGCGTGCAGCTGATCTGGCGGATGCGCAACGAGCTGCCGCGGGTCAAGCAGGTCTACGCCAACGTCTGCCACAACGACGATGACACCCGCGACGAGGAACACACCCGGATTCTGGATGCACTGCGCCAGCGCGACCCGGCAGCGGCGCGGTCGGCCATGCGCAACCACTTCCAGCGGCTGTTCGAATCGATGCTGGAAGCCACCGAGAATGAAGCGCTGGCTGAAATCCGCCGGCGCACCCAGCAGGACCGCGAACGCTTCATGGCCGCGACCGGGCACTGAGCCCGGCGCGCACCGGCGGGCTTACTCGCCCTGGTACTGCTTTTCTTCGACCAGCTGCGAGCCGGCGATGCGGTTGATCTCGTTCTTCACTTTGACCCGCTCGCCATTGGTGCCATAGACACCGCGCGCCAGCTGGATGAAGGCATCGTCGAACACCTGCGCCGCTTCCTTGTCGCGCAGCTGATCCTGGATCTCCCACATGCGCTCGTTGATTGCCTTGAGCTGCGTCTTCAATGCCTCCAGCCCCGGCTGAGCGCTTACCTGCTGCTGCCACAGCGGCCACAGGCCCTCGAGTTCCTTGCGGACGTTGGCGTTCTTGCCCGCATCGGCGATGCGGTCGGCCTTGATTTCCAGGATGGTGATCTTGTCGATCAGCTCGCCAATCGATACCGGGGTCAGGATCGCGTCCACGCCATTACTCGCAACAGGTCAGAGTGGCCATGATACCGCGCACCCGCGGGCGCCATCCTGACGCAGGATTTACAGAAACGTTGCGCCGATCGCGCGGGTAGGCCATGGCGGCGTTACGGCCCACCTGGGGAGACTATCGCTCTCGACGGCGCGGCCGTCATCTGGAGTGGGACACGTGGTGGATCAACAGTGGAAACAGCGCCTGCGCTGCGGCGTGGTGCTGGTGGGGCTGGTCATGAGCGGGGCGGCCGCGGCCGCGGTGGAAGGCAATGCAGCGCTGACCTCGGATTACATCTGGCGCGGCAGCTCGCAGAGCGACGGCGATCCGGCCGCGCAGGCCGGCGTGAAGCTCAGTACGGCCAACGGCTGGTATGCCTCGGCGTGGGGCTCGGGCGTCTCGTTCCGCCCGGACAACGGCGCGCGCAGCGAATTCGACCTCATCGCCGGCTGGAGCGGTGCGCTGACGCCGGACTGGAGCGTGGACGTCAATCTGACCCGCTACCTTTATCCCTCGACCACGGTCGATCTGGACTGGACCGAGCTCAATGGCACGGTGACCTGGCGGCAACGCGCCTGGCTGCAGGTCGGCGTGTCCGACAACGCGCTGGCCGGCGGCCACGGCGGCACCTATGCGCAGCTCGGCGCGCGTTTGCCGCTGGGCGAGCAGTGGCGTGTCGAGGGCGCGGTGGGCCATTACTGGCTGGACAGCGCGCAGGCCGATGATTACCTGCATGGCCAGCTCAGCGTGGTGTGGCGTGTGCACGGCCCGTGGGAGCTGCGGGTGACCGGGCACGACACCGGCGGCGCCGCGAAACGCCTGTTCCCGGGCAATGCGGGATCGCGCGTCGAGGTCGCGGTACAGACCACCTTCTGAGGCGCGTTCGGGTAGATCCACACCATGCGTGGATCTACCGTTCCCTTGCCTACGTCCCGCGGTGGCGTGGTTTCAAAGCTCCCGCTTTGCCTGCGACACCGCCCAGATGCCCATCGCCACCAGCGCAACGCCCGCACCGGTGAGGCACACGCCGGTCCAGCCGAAGCGATCAAACACCTGCGCCGAGGCCAGTGAGCCCAGCGAGCCGCCGATGAAATACCCGGTCATGTAGCCGGCATTGAGCCGGTTGCGTGCTTCCGGTCGCAGGGCGTACACCACGTTCTGGTTGCTCACGTGCAACAGCTGCGCGGCCAGGTCGAGCACGATCACGCCCAGCACCAGTGCGATCAGCGAGTGCGTGGAGAAGCCCAGCGGCAGCCACGATGCGGCCAGCAGCACCAGCGCCACGGTCGTCGCCAACGCGGCCTTGCCACGGTCGGCCATGCGCCCGGCTACACCGGCGGCCAGCGTGCCGGCTGCACCCACCAGCCCGAACAGGCCGATCGTCGCATCGCTGTAGCCATACGGTTCGGCCGCGAGCAGGAACGCCAATGGCGTCCAGAAGATCGCGAACATCGCAAAGCTCAACGCGCCCAGTACGGTGCGCAGGCGGAACACCGGTTCCTGCGCGAACAGCGTGCCGATCGAGCGCAGCAGCTGCAGATAGCCCAGCCCGGCGGTTTGATGGAAGCGCGGCAGATGCCGATACAGCATGCCCGTGGTCAGCACCAGCGCGGCTGCGGCGATCCAGTACACGGTGCGCCAATCGCCCAGCGAGGACAGCGCCCCGGCCACCGTGCGCGCCAGCAGGATGCCGAGCAGCAGGCCGCTCATTACCGTACCGACCACCTGGCCGCGCTCTTCCGGCCGCGCCAGCGTCGCCGCGAACGGCACCAGCACCTGTGCCACCACCGAGAACAGCCCGGTCAGCGCGGTGCCCACCAGCAGCCAGACGAACTGATGGCTGAGCGCGCTCAGCACCAGCCCCGCCGCCGACAGCAGCGACATCACCACGATCAGCCGGCGCCGTTCGAACAGATCGCCCAGCGGCACCAGCAGGATCAGGCCCGCCGCATAGCTCAGCTGGGCCACGGTCACCACCGTCCCGGCACGCGCGAAGGACACCCCGAACTGCCCGGCGATGGTGTGCAGCAGCGGCTGCGCGTAATAGTTGCTGGCCACGGCGACACCGGTGGCGAAGGCCATCAGCAGGACCTGCCAGCGGCTGAGTGGCGAGGGCACGTCGTGGGTCATGACGGGCTCCAGGAAAGAAGGGGCGCCAGTGTCCGCCCGATCGGCAAATGAGGGAAATGAATAGTTATCATCCAATGCATCTGAAAATGAGATGGCACGATGAACCTCAAGCAACTCGAGTTCGCGGTGGCGCTGGCCGAAGAAGGCAACTTCACCCGTGCCGCCCAGCGCTGCCACGTCGTGCAGTCGGCGCTGAGCCACCAGATCGCCATCTTGAAGACGAACTGCAGGCCACGCTGTTCGAGCGCCTGCCGCGTCAGGTCAGGGTAACGCCCGCCGGTGAAGCACTCTTGACGCACGCACGCCAGGTGCTCGCCTCGCTGCGGCATCTGCGCGATGACGTTGCCGCCGTCGGTGGCCAGGTGCGCGGCATCCTGCACATCGGCCAGATCACCTCGTTGACCGCGGTGGATCTGGTCGCTTGCCTGGCGGCCTTTCACCGGCGCTATCCGCAGGTCGAGTTCCGCCTGCGCATGGACAAGAGCGAAGTGCTGATGGCCGATGTGCGCGAGCGGCGGCTGGATGTGGCGCTGGTCGGGCTGTCGCCGGGCACCCCGATCGAGGGCACCCAGCACCGATTGCTGGCCGAGGAATCGATGGTCGCCGTGCTGCCTCCGGACCACCCTTTGGCGAGGCGTAAACGGCTCTCGCTGGCGACGCTGGCCGAGTTGCCACTGGTGGATTTCGCGCATGGGAGTGGTGCGCGCAGGCAGACCGATGAAGCCTTCGCCGCCGCGGGGCTGCCGCACCGGGTACCGTTCGAGATCAATCACATGGCGCTGGTGGAGCGCTTCGTACAGCAGGGCCTGGCAGTGGGCATCGTGCCGCAGGCCATCGCGGCCGGCTTCAGCGATGTTGCCTGTGTGGCGATCCAGGGCGCACCGACGCGGCGCGTACATGCGGTCTGGTCACACCTGCCCACGCCGGCGGCGCGGGCCTTCATGGAGGCGCTGCTGCAGCACGTGGCCCCGGCACCGGAGCCACGCACCAAGGCCTCACTCAGGCGGCGCGCACGCGCAGGGTCAGGCCCTTGAGGAAATTGCGCAGCATCTGGTCACCGCAGGCGCGGTAGTTCTTGTGGTCCGGCTGGCGGAACAGTGCGGACAGTTCCGGCTTGGAGACCGAGAACCCCGCGGCGTCGAACACGTCGTGCATGTCCACGTCCTTCAGCTGGAAGGCGACGCGCAGCTTCTTCAGCACCAGGTTGTTGGTGATGCGCTTTTCCACCGGGCGCACCGGCTGGCTCTCGTCGCGGCCACGGAAATGCACGATCAGGCCATCCAGGAAATGCGCCAGGGTGCGGTCGTCGCAGGGCACGAAGCCTTCTTCGTCTTCCTTGCGCAGCCAGCCGGCCACATCGGCCTTGTCGACCACGAAGGCCGGATCGGCCAGGGCACAGGTGTCGGCGATCATGCCGTCGCTGAGGTCGAGCATGTAGCGGATGCTGCGCAGTACATCGTTGTTGATCATGGGACGTCCAATACCGCCGGCGCGGCTGCGCGGCTGGCGGCCATTTTACCCCGTGCCGGGCGCGCCGCCGGCTGCGACCGGTGGTCGCTGTCATCTGGCTGCCATGAAAGTGAAGCACAGTGCCGCGATCAGGCATCGACAGGCAGTGGAGCAGGCAATGCGCAGGTGGCAGGTACTCGGGTGTGTGGGCATGTTGCTGGCGGGCCAGGCGGGCGCGCAGGTTCCGTATGTGGCGCTGGAGCAGCGGCTGGATCCGCAGGCGCTGGCCGAGGTCGGGCTGACCCCGGCCCAGCTGCAGACGCTGAACCGCCTGCTGCGCCAGGCCGAGGCCGATGCCCCGGCACCGGTGGCCGCCGCGGCAGGACCTGCCGCAGGCCCGGGTGTGCCGACGCCGGCCCCGATGTTCCCCGGGCTGGACGATGGCCCCATCACCGCCAAGGTCACCGGCCAGGTGAGCGGCTGGGCTCCCGGCACCGTGTTCACCCTCGACAACGGCCAGCAGTGGCAGGTGCTCAAGGGCGAGATGACGCTCAAGACCGCCCGCAGCAACCCCGGGATTGTCGTGGTGCCGGGCATTGCCGGCCGCTGGTTCCTGCAGGTGGATGAAGACCTGCCCAAGGCACGGGTGTTCCGCATCCGCTGACGCGACGCCCCGTAGCGGCAGTCAGCGGAGCAGCGCCCGGCTCTGCACCGGGCGGGCATCGGTGCGAAAATGGTCGGGATCTCCACGGAGTACCTCGATGACCCGTACCGCTCTGATTACCGGCGCCACCTCCGGCTTTGGCGCCGCCGCTGTCCACCGTTTCGCCCAGGCCGGCTGGCGCGTGATCGCCACCGGGCGCCGTGCCGAGCGCCTGCAGCCGCTGGTCGATGCCTACGGTCCCGAGCGCGTGCACGCGGCGGTGTTCGACGTGCGCGACAGCGCGGCAATGGAAGCGGCCCTGGCCGCCCTGCCGGCCGGCTTCGCCGACATCGACCTGCTGGTCAACAACGCCGGCCTGGCCCAGGGCACCGCCCCGGCCCAGAGCGCCTCGCTGGAAGACTGGCGCACCATGATCGACACCAACGTCACCGCCCTGGTGACGCTGACCCATCGCCTGTTGCCACAGCTGGTCGCACGCAAGGGCGCGATCATCAACATCAGCTCGGTCGCCGGCGTGTACCCGTACCCGGGCGGCAACGCCTACGGCGGCACCAAGGCCTTCGTCAGCCAGTTCTCGCTGGGGCTGCGCTCGGACCTGCACGGCAGCGGCGTGCGCGTGACCACGATCGAGCCGGGCATGGCCGAAACCGAGTTCACCGTGGTCCGCACCCATGGCGACCAGGCGGCCTCGGACAAGCTCTACACCGGTGCCAACCCGATGACCGCCGATGACATCGCCGAGCAGATCTTCTGGGTCGCCTCGCTGCCGGCGCACCTGAACATCAATCGCCTCGAAGTGATGCCGGTCAGCCAGTCGTTCGCCGGGTTCCAGGTCGCGCGCGACTGATCCAACCGGACCGCCACCCGGTAGAGCCGACCGTTGGTCGGCTGCTCTGGGCGATCAAAAAAAACGCCGGGCAATGCCCGGCGTTCCTGTATACGTCGCAGCGCGGCTACTGCGCTTTGATCGCCATAGCTTGAAGCCCGGTCCCATCCAGCTTCTGCTTGGCTTCGGCCAGCTCGCCCGCGCTGCCATACGGCCCCATGCGCACGCGGTACACCGTCTTGCCGTTGATCTGGGCAGATTCCACGCGTGCAGCCAGGCCGATCATCGCCAGCTTGGCCTTGGTCGCTTCCGCATCACCGGAGGCACCGAAGGCGCCGGCCTGCAGGATGTAACGCACGTTGCCCGCGGCCGGATCGGCGGCGGCAGCGGCGGCAGCCGGGGCGGTCGCCGCAGGTGCATCCGGCTTCGGCGCGGTGGCCACCGTGGCCGGGGCCGATGCCGCCGGTGCCGGCGTGGCAGCCGGACGTTCATTCACCGGCGCCGGCAACGCAGCGGTACTGACCGGCGCAGGCGTGGTGGTCGCGGCGGTGCTGGTCGGCGCCGGTGCGGGCGGCAACGGACGGCCTTCCAGCGCCGCCTGCGCGCGCTGCGCATCGGCCTTGGCACGGCGCTGATCTTCGGCGCGTGCGCTGGCCGCCAGCTCGGCATCGGACATTTCCACTTCCTTGCCGGGCAGCAGGGTGTAGAAGTCGTACTGCGTCGCCGCCGGCTTGGCCGGTTCGGCGGGCTTGGCGGCGCCGGGCTTGGGCAGCTCGGTGCCGACGTCGGTATCGGCATCGCTCACCGGGGCCGGCTGGGCGTTCGGGTCCGGCTGCGGGCCGACCCGCAGGAAGCCATCACCGTCGTTCTTGAACAGGTTCGGTGCCGCCAGGAACACCACGGCCGCAATCGCCACACCCGCGACCAGCCACACCCATCCCGGGGTGCCCTGGTTGCTGTTGCGCCGTGCCTGGCTCTTGCCGCGTCGTGCTGCCATTTACTGCTTCTCCACTGCTTACATTTTTTCCGGGGCGGAAACGCCCAGGATGTTCAGACCATTGGCCAGGACCTGGCGCGCGGCGCAGGCCAGCGTCAGCTTGGCGTTGCGTTCGCTTTCGTCGGCTACCAGTACCTGCGTGCCGTGATACCACGTGTGGAAGGCGTGCGCCAATTCACGCAGGTACTGCGCGATCAGGTGCGGTTCCAGCGCCAGGCCGGCCGCTTCGACGACTTCCGGGAAGCGCGACATTTCCACCATCAGCCACAGCGATGCCTCATCGCCCAGTGACGACAGGCCGGTCAGACCTTCGGCCGGCGTGTAGCTCAGCTTCTTCTCCTGCGCCTGGCGCAGCAGGCTGCACACCCGGGCATGCGCGTACTGCACGTAGAACACCGGGTTGTCGTTGCTCTGCTGGCGGGCCAGATCGATATCGAAGGTCAGCTGCGAATCGGGCTTGCGCGCGATCAGGAACCAGCGGGTGGCATCGCGGCCGGCTTCTTCGATCAGGTCGCGCAGGGTCAGGTAGCTGCCGGCCCGCTTGGACAGCTTCACTTCCTCGCCGCCGCGCATCACCGTCACCATCTGGTGCAGCACGTATTCCGGCCAGCCCTTCGGGATGCCGACGTCCAGCGCCTGCAGGCCGGCACGCACGCGCGCCAGCGAACCGTGGTGGTCCGCGCCCAGCTCGGTGATCGCGCGCTCGTAGCCGCGCTGCCACTTGGAGAGGTGGTAGGCCACATCCGGCAGGAAGTAGGTATAGGTGCCGTCGGACTTGCGCATCACGCGGTCCTTGTCGTCACCGAAGTCGGTCGAGCGCAGCCACAGCGCGCCGCCTTCCTCATACGTATGGCCGGCCGCGTTGAGCTGGGCGACGGTCTCTTCGACCTTGCCGTCCTTGTACAGCGAGCTTTCCAGGAAGTAGATGTCGAAATCCACGCCGAACGCGGCCAGATCCTGGTTCTGCTCGTTGCGCAGGTAGGCCACCGCGAAGCGACGGATCGCATCGAGGTTGTCCGGGTCGCGCTCGCCGACCACCGAGTGGCCTTCCAGCTCCACCGTGGCGCCGGCCAGGTAGGCCTTGGCCACATCCTCGATGTAATCGCCGCGATAGCCGGCTTCCGGCCAGCCGGCGTCGTCGGGCTTGAGGCCCTTCGCACGCGCCTGGGTGGACAGCGCCAGGTTTTCGATCTGCACGCCGGCGTCGTTGTAGTAGAACTCGCGCTTGGCGTTCCAGCCGTTCACTTCCAGCAGGCGCGCCAGGCAGTCACCGATCGCCGCCGCGCGGCCGTGGCCGACATGCAGCGGACCGGTCGGGTTGGCCGACACGTATTCCACGCCCACGGTGCGGCCGTTGCCGCTCAGGTTGTGGCCGTAATCGGCGCCTTCCTTGAGCACGCTGGCCGCTTCGCGCTGGTAAGCGCTGGGAGCGAGATGGAAATTGATGAAGCCCGGGCCGGCGATCTCGACGCGCAGCACATCATTGCTCTTGGGCAGCGCATCGAGCAGCGCCTGGGCCAGGGCGCGCGGGTTGCTGCGCGCCGGCTTGGCCAGCAGCATCGCGGCATTGGTGGCGAAATCGCCGTGCTCACGGGTCTTCGGGCGTTCGACCACGAATTCCGGGGTCAGGGTATCGGCCGGCAGAGTGCCGTTGGCGCGCAAGGCTTCGATGCCTTGGCTGATCAGGGCGCGGAGGAGATTTTTCACAAGGCCTGCTTTGGGACTGGAGCGGCGGAATCGGCAATTTTAGCCCAGAAGCCACCCCGATCCATTGAACCGGGGCCGAGCGGCGCCGTTTCCCACCCCGGCTCAGGTGGTTCCGGGGCCCATCCAGCCGCGCGCGGCCATCGATACCGGTGCCCCGTCGCCGATCACGACATGGTCAAGCAGACGGATATCCACCAGGGCCAAGGCCTGCTGCAGCAGTGCGGTGATCCGGCGGTCCTCCAACGAGGGCTCGGCACTGCCGGAGGGATGGTTGTGGCTGACGATCACCGCGGCTGCGTTGTGCAGCAGGGCGCGGCGGACCACTTCGCGCGGGTAGACCGCCGCGGCATCCACCGTGCCGCTGAACAGCTCCTCGCAGGCCAGTGTGCGGTGCTGGTTGTCGAGAAACAGCGCGGCGAACACCTCGTTGGGCCGGGCCCGCAGCCGCTGCTTGAAGTAGCGCCCGGCGGCGGCCGGGTCGCGCAGGCTCTCCCCGCGGGCCAGCTCGGCCGCCAGATGCCGATGCGCCAGTTCCAGCCCGGCCACCAGCTTGCAGCTGCGCGCCGGCCCAAGGCCGGGCAGGGCCGCCAACGCGGCGGCCGGGAGGTCGAGCAGGTTGCGCAGGGGACCGTGGGCCTGCAGCAGGTCGCGGGCGGTTTCGACCGCGTCGCGGCCGCGCAGGCCGGACCCCAGGAAGATCGCCAGCAGCTCGGCATCGGACAGGGCGCCGGCGCCTTGGGCAAGCAGCTTTTCGCGGGGACGCTCGGCACTGGGCCAGTCTCGGATCGACATGGCCCCAGTCTCCCTCGGTGCGGAGCGGGCCACCATCGGTGAACCGGGCGGCATCGTGTCGGTAAATGCAGGGCACCGTGCCAAGTCAGGCGGTTGCTTATGACGAAAACCTGCCTCCTTATGCCGCTGGCGCATCAGGCGGCTTACGGACCATCGGGTAAGCTAATCGCCTCGGTTCGACAGGAACACCCAAGGTGGCTGACTCCCCCCAGGCTTCTCCGGCGTCCGCGCGCCCGTTGGAAGGCCAGAAGCTGTTGTTGTGCGTTGGTGGCGGGATCGCTGCCTACAAGTCGCTGGAACTGGTGCGCCGCCTGCGCGATGCCGGAGCCCAGGTGCAGGTCGCGATGACCGCCGGGGCCCAGCAGTTCGTCACCCCACTGAGCTTCCAGGCGCTGTCCGGCCAGCCCACCCGCACCACCCTGTGGGACAGCGCGGCCGAGCAGGCCATGGGCCATATCGAGCTGGCACGCTGGGCTGATCGCGTCGTGGTCGCGCCGGCCACGGCCGATCTGCTCGCGCGCCTGGCCAACGGCCACGCCGACGATCTTGTCACCACCCTGTGCCTGGCCACGACCGCGCCGCTGACCGTGTGCCCGGCGATGAACCACCGCATGTGGCTGCACCCGGCCACGCAGGCCAATATCGGCCTGCTGCGCGAGCGCGGTGCCCAGGTGATCGGGCCGGAAGACGGTCCATTGGCCGAAGGCGAGTCCGGCCCCGGTCGGCTCACCGAACCGAACGCGATCGTGGCCGCGCTGGCCGGGCTGCATGCGCCGGCCCCCGCCGAGCCACCGCCGAGCAGTGAACTGAAGGGCCTTCGCGTGCTGATCAGCGCCGGCCCCACCTATGAAGATATCGACCCGGTGCGCTACGTCGGCAACCGCAGCAGCGGCAAGATGGGCTACGCCCTGGCCGCCGCCGCCGCCCGCCTGGGCGCGCAGGTGGTGCTGGTCAGTGGCCCGGTCCAGCTGGCCACGCCCGCCGGTGTGCAGCGCGTTGATGTGCGCTCGGCCGCGCAGATGCGCGAAGCGGTGCTCGGTGCGTTGCCGGCCGACATCTATATCGGTGCGGCCGCGGTGTCCGATTACACCCCGCGCCAGGTTGCCCCGCAGAAACTGAAGAAGACCGCCGACACCCAGAGCCTGACGCTGGAGCTGGTGCGCACCCCGGACATCCTGGCCGAAGTGGCCACGCAGACCAACGCGCTCAAGCTGGTGGTCGGCTTCGCCGCCGAGACCCACGATGTGGAGAAGTACGCGCGCGGCAAGCTGGTCGACAAGCGCCTGGACCTGGTGATCGCCAACCAGGTCGGGATCAGCACCGGCGGTTTCGAGAGCGATGAAAACGCGGCCACGGCCTACTGGCAGGGCGGCGAACAGGTGTTCCCCGGCACCTCCAAGGCCGTGTTGGCCGAACAACTGTTGTCCCTGATTGCCCAGAGGTTGCACGCATGACCATCGATTCCTCCCTGCAGCCGTTGCAGGTCAAGCTGCTCGACCCGCGTTTCGGCGACGAATGGCCGCTGCCGGCCTACGCCACCGAACACAGCGCCGGCCTCGATCTGCGTGCTGCGCTGGAGACCGAACTCACCCTGCAGCCCGGCGACACCGCGCTGATTCCCAGTGGCATCGCCATCCATATCGCCGATCCGAACCTGGCCGCCGTGGTGCTGCCGCGCTCCGGGCTTGGCCATCGCCACGGCATCGTGCTGGGCAACGGCACCGGCCTGATCGACGCCGATTACCAGGGCCCGCTGCTGATCAGCGCCTGGAACCGCGGCCGTGAGCCGTTCACGCTGCAGCCCGGCGATCGCATCGCCCAGCTGGTGGTGCTGCCGATTGCACGCGTGGCGCTTCAGGTAGTGGATACTTTCACCGACAGCGCCAGGGGAACGGGTGGATTCGGCCATACCGGGGTGCGCTGACAGGGGAGCTTCATGAGCAAGGCGAAGGCGGAAGGACGGCCGCGGTTGACCACAGGGCGCTCGGTGCCGCTGTTGGCCGTGCTGCTGGTGTTGTTGGCGGTCTGGTTCGGGTGGAGCGGTGTGCGCCAATGGCGTCAGGCGGCCGTTGGCGCCGAGCTTGAACAGTCGCGCGATCAGGTGGTCGAGGGGCTGCAGACGGCGCTGACCGGTCAGCTCGGCACGTTCGGCAAGGTGCTCAAGACCGAGCGCGTTGCCAGCGCACTGGCCAGCGGCAACGCACACGGTGCCGCCGTCGCCATCCGCGAAGGCTGGCCCGGTGTGGAAGACGTCCAGATCCTCACCGCCGATCTCGATGCGGCCTACGCCGATCCGAAGGCCTTCGGCTACTCGCGCTTGGCCCTGCTCGAGGCGGCCATCGCCGATGACAAACCCGTCGGCCGCGTGGTGCGCGATGCCGGCGGGCAGCGCCTCGGCCTGGCCGCGGCGGTGGAGCTTGGCCCGCAGGGGGCGGCCGTGGTCTACGTGCGCCAGCCGCTGCTGCGGCTGACCGGCATATTCGACCAGGTTGCCGTGCCGGGCGCCGGCTATCTCGCCCTGCGCCAAGGCAATCACAACGTGATTGAACAGGGCAGCCGCGGGCTGTCCGGCGGCGCTGAAGCGCTGGCACGTCCGGTCGGTACCAGTGGCCTGCGTCTGTCTGCCGCGGTGCCGGACATCGAACCGGGCCCGTTGGGCCTCGGCGCGATCTCCAGTGCGGTTGTCGCCGTGTTGCTGCTGTTGATCGCCGTGCTGCTGGTGCTGGGCAAAGGCAAGGTGCCGTTGCCGCGCCGCCGCGGTGCTGCCGACAGTGCTGCCGACACCGGCCCGACCTTGAGCGAAAGCCTGGCCCAGGCCCCGCTCGCGGTGGCCGCCGTCGAGAACGTTGACGAAACCGCAGCGGCAACGCCGCCGCCGTCCGTGCCGGGCGAGACCGTCGCGGCCGAGATCTTCCGCGCCTACGACATCCGCGGCATCGTCGGCCGCGAGCTGACCCCCAAGGTCGCCGCCCTGATCGGCCAGGCGGTCGGCTCGGTGCTGCAGGTCCAGGGCCTGCGCGACATCGTGGTGGGCCGCGATGGTCGCCTGTCCGGCCCCGAGCTCACCGCCGGCCTGATCGAAGGCCTGCGCCGCGCTGGCTGCAACGTCACCGATATCGGCCTGGCGCCGACCCCGGTGGTGTACTTCGCCAGCTACCACCTGCGCGCCGGCAGCTGCGTGGCGGTGACCGGCAGCCACAACCCGCCGGATTACAACGGCTTCAAGATCGTGGTCGGCGGCGAAACGCTGTCCGGCGATGCGATCACCGAGCTGTACCACCGCATCCGCGATGGCCAGTTGCACGTGGCACCCGAGCCGGGCAGTTTCCAGACCCGCGACGTGAATGCCGATTACATCCAGCGCATCGCCGATGACGTGCAGCTGGATCGCCCGCTCAAGGTGGTCGCCGACGCGGGCAATGGTGCCGCCGGCGAGCTTGCCCAGCCGCTGCTGGAAGCGATCGGTGCCGAGGTCATTCCGCTGTACTGCGATGTGGACGGCACCTTCCCGAACCACCATCCGGACCCGAGCGACCCGCACAATCTGGAAGACCTGATCCAGACGGTGAAGCGCTTCGATGCGGATATCGGCCTGGCCTTCGATGGCGACGGCGACCGTCTCGGCGTGGTCACCCGCGAAGGCAGGATCATCTACGCCGATCGCCTGCTGATGCTGTTCGCCGCCGATGTGCTGATGCGCAACCCGGGCGCGCTGGTGATCTACGACGTGAAGTGCAGCGGCAAGCTCTCCGATTACGTGCTGCGCAACGGTGGCAGCCCGCTGATGTGGAAGACCGGCCATTCGCTGATGAAGGCGAAGATGCGCGAAACCGACGCCGAACTGGCGGGCGAGATGAGCGGGCACTTCTTCTTCAAGGAACGCTGGTTCGGCTTCGACGATGGCCTGTACGCCGCCGCGCGCCTGCTGGAGATCCTGGCCCAGCGCGAAGAGAGCCCCTCGGAGGTGTTGGACGAACTGCCCGACAGCGTCTCCACCCCGGAGCTGAAGGTGCCGGTGGACGCGGGCACTCCGCACGCGCTGGTGTCGTTGTTCGTGTCCTCGGTGCAGGTGGAGGAGTCGCCGTTCGCCGGCGCGCGCCTGTCCACCATCGACGGCCTGCGTGCCGACTTCCCCGATGGCTGGGGCCTGGTGCGCGCGTCCAACACGACGCCGGTGCTGGTGCTGCGTTTCGAGGCCGATGACGAGGCGGCGCTGGAGCGCATCAAGGCACTGTTCCGCGCGCAGCTGCAACCGCTGCTGCCGGGTGTGGAACTGGGTTTCTGACCCCGGGAGGGCGCATCCACGCATGGCGTGGATGCCGTTGATCACCCCTTGAACCGAAGCCCCACGCCCGGCTCGGTGAACAGATAGCGCGAATCCAGCGCCGAATCGCCCAGCTTGTGGCGCAGCTTGCCGACCAGGATCCGCAGGTAATGCGTGTCGTGCTGATGCGTCGGCCCCCAGATCTCCTGCAGGATCTGCGGCTGGGTCACCACCCGCCCGGCATTGCGCAGCAGCAGCGACAACAGCGCGTACTCCTTGCGCGTCAGCGCCACCGGCGCACCGTCCAGATGTACTTCGCGCCGCACCAGGTCGATATGCAGGTGCCCATCATCGAACTGTGGCAGCACGCCCTCGCTGGAGACCGTGCGCGAGCGCAGCAGTGCACGCACGCGCGCCATCAGCTCCTGCGTGCCGAATGGCTTGGTCACGTAGTCGTTGGCGCCGGCATCCAGCGCCCGCACCTTCTCGGTCTCGCTGGCGCGCACGGTCAACATGATCACCGGCACCTGGCTCCACTGGCGCAGCTCGCCCAGCACGTCATGGCCTTCCATGTCGGGCAGGCCGATATCCAGGATCACCAGGTCCGCCCCTTCGCCGACCAGCGCTTCCAGCCCGGCCTGGCCGGTCGCGGCCTGGGACACGCGGTAGCCCTGCGCGCGCAGGCTGATCTCCAGGAAGCGCCGGATCTGCGCTTCATCGTCGATCACCAGCACGCGCGCCGGGGGCACGCCGTGGGAAGCCTCAGGAATCGTCGTTGTCATCGGCAGGTTGGGGGTGCAGCAAGGGCAGGGTGATGCGGATCAGGGTACCGCGTCCGTCGCGCCCCGGCAGCGCCTGCACGCTGCCGCCATGCGCGCCGATCATGCCCTGGCAGATGGTCAGGCCCAGCCCGGTACCATGCCGGCCGCGGTCGCCGCGTTCCACGCTGTAGAACATGTCGAAAATGCGGGCCCGCTCGTCGTCGGGAATGCCCGGCCCGGCATCGAGCACATCGATGCGCAGCTCGCCCTCGACCAGCCGTGCCTGTACCTCCACCGCCGCGCCGGGCGGAGAGAACTTGGCCGCGTTCTCCATCACGTTGAACACCGCCTGCTCGACCAGCGCCGGATGCACCCAGATCGGCGCCAGTTCAGCGGGAATATCCAGCTTCAGCAGCACGTCGGGCTGATAGCGCTGCAGGCGCCGCGCAGCCGAACCGACCAGTTCGTCCACACCGATCCAGTCGCGGTTGATCTGCAGGCCGTCATGGCCGAGCCGGGTCATGTCCAGCAGGTTCTGGATGTAGCGATCCAGGCGCTCGCCTTCGACCAGGATGGTGTCCAGCAGGGCGCGCCGGTCACTGGCATCCATTGCATCGGCGTAGCTGGAGAGGCTGTCGGCCGAGCCGATCATCGCCGCCAGCGGCGAGCGCAGGTCATGCGACACCGAGGACAGCAACGCCGAGCGCAGCCGCTCGGTCTCGTTGCTCACGTGCGCCTTCTCCAGATCCGCCACCAGCTGGGTGCGCAGCGCGGCCTGGGCGATGTCGTCCACCATCGCCTCGGCCAGCTGGCGCTGCTCCGGCGTCAGCCGCGGCGCCTCGCGCGGGAAGCGCATGCCGGCCACGCCGATCGCCCGGTCGTCGCCGTCCAGCAGCGGCAGAAACCACCAGCCCGCGCCGGCCAGCGTATCGGTGAAGCGTCCGCTGGGCTGGCCATGCCGGTGCGCCCAGTCGGCCGCGGCCAGATCGGTATCGCCCGGCGCGGCGCTGCCACTGGCGCTGGTGTACTGGCCGATGCGCAGCCACGCCGGCGCATCCATCGCCTGCTCCAGCGCCTCGCGGCCGGCCTGGGCGACCTGCTCGTTGCTCGGCGCACTGGCCAGCTGCCGGCCCAGTGCCTGGCGCGCATGCGCGTGCCGGTTGGCCGCGCGCAATGCGACCACCTGCATGCGCAGGCGCGAGGCCAGCCGCCCGGCCACCAAGGCTGCGGCCAGGAACAGGAAGACCGTGATCACGCCCTGGCGCGCGCTGATCGCGAAGGTGAAGCGCGGCGCGATGAAGAAGAAGTTGTAGGCCAGGAAGCACAGCGCTGCGGCGATCACCGCTGCACTGGTGCGGCTGCGCGCGGCGACCATCACCACCGCCACGATGAACACCATCGACAGGTCGTACAGCCCGATCCAGCGCTCGGCAATCAGCGCCACCAGGCAGGCGACGGCCGTGGCGCCGAGTGCCAGCAGCGCATCCTTGCCAGCACTGCGGCTCGGTATCGACAGCCCGGACCGGCGTGCCCGCGCACGCGCCTGCGGCGTGCCGATGATGGTGATCTCGAAATGCGCACCGCGCCGGATCAGCTGCTGGGTCAGCGTGCGGTTGAGCATGCGCGCCAGCGGGCGCTCCCGTGTGCGGCCCAGCACCAGCGTCGACACGCCATTGTGTGCGGCATGGTCGAGCAGGGCATCGGCAATGCTGGAGCCATGCAGCAGCTCCGCTTCACCGCCGAGGCGGCGGGCGAGGGCGAAGGCGGCATCGATCTCGCGCCGGGTCTGCTCGTCGTGCGCGCGCGCCTGCACCGTCACCACCGTCCACGGCGCATCGCGCCGCTCGGCGATGCGCCGGCCGACCCGCACCAGGTACTCGCTCTGGCCGCCGCCATCGATCGCCACCAGCACCCGCCGGCGCAGCGGCAGGTTGCCTTCGCCGCGTGCGGCACGGGTTTCGCGCAGGCTGCTGTCCACGCGGTCGGCCGCTTCCTGCATCGCCAGTTCGCGCAGCGCGGTCAGGTTGGCCGGCGAGAAGAACGCCTGCAACGCCTGCGCGGCCTGCTCCGGCACATAGACCTTGCCCTGCTGCAGGCGCTCGATCAGCTCGCGCGGCGGCAGGTCCACCAGCACGATGTCGTGCAGGCGGTCGAGCACCGCATCGGGCACGGTCTCGCTGACCCGCACCCCGGTGATCCGCATGACCACGTCGTTGAGGCTTTCCAGATGCTGGATGTTGACCGTGGTCCACACGTCGATGCCGGCATCCAGCAGCTCCATCACGTCCTGCCAGCGCCGCTCGTGGCGGCTGCCGGGCACGTTGCGATGCGCCAGTTCGTCCACCAGCACCAACGCCGGGCGACGCGCCAGCACTGCATCCAGGTCCATCTCGTCCAGTGCGTGCTGTTGATACTCGCGCTGCAGCAACGGCACCTGCGGCAGGCCCGCCAGCAGCGCCGAGGTCTCGGCGCGGCCGTGGGTTTCCACCAGCCCGATCACCACGTCCACGCCGCGGCGCAGCTGCTCGTGTGCGCGGGTGAGCATGCTGAAGGTCTTGCCCACGCCGGGGGCCGCACCCAGGAACACGGTGAGTTTGCCGCCCGCTTCGCGCTGCAGGCTGTCGACCAGGGCATCGGCCTGGCGGGTACGGGAGTCGCTCATGGGCGGGGATTGTGCGCCCAGGACAATGCGCAGCGCATCAAGGCATGCCGTGCAGCCGGGCCGTGCCCTGCTGCGCGTCGAGAGCAACGTTCAATGTCATCACGTTCACCCGCGGCTGGCCGAACACACCCCATTGCGGGCCCCGGGTATTGGCCTGCACCAACGCGGTGACGCGCTCCACCGGCAGGCCACGGCTGCGCGCCACCCGGGCGATCTGCACCTGCGCGGCGGCCGGGGAGATCTCCGGATCCATGCCGGCGCCGGACTGGGTGACCAGATCGCCGGGCACCTGCGCAGCGGGTACGCCCTCGCGTGTGGCGACCGCAGAGATGGCGGCCTGCACGCGCTCCTGCAGCGCCGGATTGCTGCGCGCCATGTTGCTGCCGGCAGCCGCCATCGGGTCATAGTTGGCCGCCGACGGCCGCGCCTGGAAGTAGCCATCGCCGACGAACGGCTGGGCGATCAACTGCGAGCCGCGCACCTGCCCATCGCGGATCAGCAGGCTGCCATCGGCCTGCGCCGGAAACAGCAGTCGGCTCACGCTGGTGGTGGCCACGGCATAGGCAAGCCCGAGCAGCAGCAGGCTGCTCACGCCGAGCACGAGGGCCGGGCGCCAGGCGCTGTCCTGCTGCAGCTGGGTAGAGGCGGCCGCGCGGCTGCGCGCCGAACGGGGAACGGACGTAGCAAGCGAGCGGTTCATGCGCCGAATACCGAGACAAGGAAGAGGTCGATCACTTTGATGGCCGCAAACGGCAGCAGCACGCCACCCAGGCCGTACACCAGCATGTTCCGGCGCAGCAGCGCGGTGGCCGTGGCCGGACGGAAGCGCACCCCGCGCAACGCCAGCGGGATCAGCGCCGGAATCACCAGGGCATTGAAGATCAGCGCCGCCAGCACCGCGTTGCGCGGGCTGGAGAGGTGCATCACGTTCAACGCCGCCATCGCCGGCATCGTCGAGGCGAACAGCGCCGGCAGGATCGCGAAATACTTGGAGACATCGTTGGCCAGCGAGAAGGTGGTCAGTGCACCACGCGTGATCAGCTGTTGCTTGCCCACCTCCACCACCGCCAGCAGCTTGGCCGGATCCGAATCCAGATCGACCATGTTGCCGGCCTCCTTGGCGGCCTGCGTACCGGAGTTCATGGCCAGCCCGATGTCGGCCTGGGCGAGCGCCGGTGCATCGTTGGTGCCATCGCCGACCATCGCCACCAGCCGCCCACCGGCCTGCTCGGCGCGGATGCGGGCCAGCTTGTCTTCGGGGCGGGCTTCGGCGATGTAGTCGTCCACGCCGGCCTCGGCCGCGATCGCCGCAGCGGTCAGCGGGTTGTCGCCGGTGATCATCACCGTGCGGATACCCATCGCGCGCAGCTGCGCGAACTTCTCGCGCATGCCGTGCTTGACCACGTCCGACAGCTCGATCACGCCCAGCACATGGCGGCCTTCGCACACCACCAGCGGGGTGGCACCATTGCGCGCCACCTGCTCCACGCGGCCGGGCAGCTCCGACGGCACCGTGCCGCCCAGCTCACGCACATACGCGGTGATCGCATCGGAGGCGCCCTTGCGGATGCGGCGCCCGCCGTCCAGATCCACACCGGACATGCGGGTCTGCGCACTGAAGGCCAGATAGTCCGCACGGTCCGGCTCGGCGGTGGCGCAGCCCTGCTCACGCGCCAGCCGTACCACCGACTTGCCTTCCGGGGTCGGGTCGGCCAGCGAGGACAGCAGCGCCGCCTCGCGCAGCTGGCTGGCGTCGATACCGGCAAGGGCATGGAAATGCGTGGCCTGGCGGTCGCCGTAGGTGATGGTGCCGGTCTTGTCGAGCAGCAGCACGTCCACATCGCCAGCCACTTCCACCGCCTTGCCGGACTTGGCCAGCACGTTGGCGGCCAGCGCACGGTTCATGCCGGCGATGCCGATCGCCGGCAGCAGGCCGCCGATGGTGGTGGGGATCAAACACACCAGCAGCGCGATCAGCAGCAGCGGATTGACCTGCACGCCAACGAACGCCCCGATCACCGGCAGCGTCGCCACCACCACCAGGAAGGTCAGCGTCATCGCCGCCAGCAGCAGGGTCAGGGCGACCTCGTTCGGGGTCTTCTGGCGGTTGGCGCCTTCCACCAGCGCGATCATCCGGTCCAGGAAGCTGTGGCCCGGCTCGGCGGTGATGCGCACGATGATCTGGTCGGAAAGCACCTTGGTGCCACCGATCACACCACTGCGGTCGGTGCCCGCTTCGCGCAGCACGGGGGCCGATTCACCGGTCACCGCCGCTTCGTTGATCGTGGCCAGGCCCTGCACGATCTCACCATCGGCCGGGATCAACTCGCCGGCACTGACGATGACATGATCGCCTGGGCGCAGTTCGGCCGCCGGAACCTGGGTTTCACTGGCCCCGGCATGCGCGGCGGCGAGCCGGCGCGCACTGAGGTCCTGGCGGGCCCGCCGCAGCGAGGCGGCCTGGCCACGGCCACGCGCTTCGGCGACGGCCTCGGCGAAGTTGCCGAACAGGACGGTCAGCAGCAGGATCGCGGTGACCGCCAGGCCGAAGCCCAGCGGCGCATTGCCGGTCAGCGTCACCAGCGCGCTCACCACCGTGCCGACCATGACCACGGCCATCACCGGGCTGTGCAGCAGGTGCCGCGGCGAGAGCTTGATCACGGCATCGCGCAGGGCACGGCGCCAGCCGGCGCCATCCAGCAGGCGCTGGCGGCGGTGGGAAGAAACGTTCAACGGATACGTACTCATGGGAGGCGGTCTCAGTGCAGCGTCAGCGACAGGTGGTCGGCCACCGGGCCAAGGACCAGTGCCGGCATGAACTGCAATACGGTGAGGATGACGATCAGCGCGATCAGGGTCAGCGCGAAGGTCGGGGTTTCGATCTGCAGCGTGCCGGCCGATTCCGGCGCCCGCCGCTTGGCCGCCAGCTGCGCGGCCACGATCAACGGGATCACCAGCACGGGGTAGCGGCCCAGCAGCAGCACCAGGGTGCAGCTCAGGTTCCACCACACCGTGGCATCGCCGAGGCCCTCAAAGCCCGAGCCGTTGTTGGCGAACGCCGAGGTGTACTCGTAGAACACCTGGCTGATGCCGTGGAAGCCGGGGTTGGAGGTGCCGGTGATCGATGGGATCGCCAAGGTCAGCGCGGTGAAGCCCAGGATGGTGATCGGCTGCAGCAGCACCAGCAGCGCGAGCAGGCGCACCTGCGGCGTTTCCAGTTTGCGGCCGAACAGTTCCGGCGTGCGGCCGGTCATCAGCCCGGCCAGGAACACGCCCAGCATCAGGTACACGATGAACTGCTGCAGGCCGCAGCCGATGCCGCCCCAGATCGCGTTGACCAGCATGTTGACCATCGGCACGGCACCGGCCAGCGGGCTGAGCGAGTCATGCATGCCGTTGACCGAACCGTTCGACACCTGGGTGGTGATCGCTGCCCACAACCCCGTGCCATCGGCACCGAAGCGCACTTCCTTGCCCTCCATCAGCAGCGGGCTGGCGGCGGTGGCCGAGTGACCCTCCAGCCACACGGTGGCGGCGATCGACACGCTGGACATCGCCAGCATGCAGCCGAACACCAGCCCGGCCAGGCGCTTGCGTCCGGTAAATGC
The DNA here is from genome assembly GCF_054188265.1 of Stenotrophomonas sp. IS26. NCBI lineage: Bacteria > Pseudomonadati > Pseudomonadota > Gammaproteobacteria > Lysobacterales > Lysobacteraceae > Stenotrophomonas > Stenotrophomonas sp. IS26. Next base: position 9,876 of record NZ_JBSZJV010000011.1, on the reverse strand, counting down.
GCCGAGCATGAAGATCACCGCGATCGGGATCAGCAGGATGCCGATCAATTCCAGCGCATTGGACAGCGGGGTCGGGTTCTCCAGCGGCATCGCGCTGTTCGGGCCGTACCAGCCACCGCCATTGGTGCCCAGCTGCTTGGCCGCGACCATCGCCGCGACCGGGCCGAGCGGAATCTTCTGCGTCTCCATGCCGGCCGCGGCATCGATCGGCGTGGCCTGCGGACCACCGGCGAGCGTGGCGGGCACGCCCTGGCTGGTCAGCAGCACCGCCCACAGCAGGCACAGCGGCAGCATGAAGCGCACGCACGCGCGCACCACATCGGCGTAGTAGTTGCCCACATCGACACGGCGGTCCGCACTGAGCAGCGCGGCCTGGTCGGCCGGCACATCCTCAGGGCGCGCACTGAACAGCGCACGCAGGGTGGCCACCACCAACGCCAGGCCCATCATCGGCGTCACCACCTGCAGGCCGGTGATCGCGGTCATCTGCGCGAAGTAGGACAGCTGCGCCTGGCCGGAATAGTGCTGCTGGTTGGTGTTGGTCAGGAACGACACCATCGTGTGCAGCGCGGTATCCCAGCGCAGGTTGGGGATCTGGTCGGGATTGAACGGCAGCCAGGCCTGGGTCATGAAGACCGCCTGTACCAGCACCGCGATCACCACGTTGCTGAGCAGGAAGGCGCCCACGTAGCCACGCCAGGACATGCCGCGCGCCGGGTTGACCCCGAGCAGCCGGTACAGAGGTTTTTCAATCCACCCGAACAGCGCGTCGCCGCGCATCGGGCCACCGCGCATCACCCGGGCCAGGTACAGCCCAAGCGGAAAGGCCAGCGCGATGCTGGCCAGCAGGATCAACAGGATCTCGGTCATGGTCGGCTCCGGTCAGAAGGTTTCGGGCCGAAGCACGACGTACAGCAGATAGGCGGCGGCAACGAGCACCAGCACACCGCACAGCAGGGAAAGCCAGGCAGACATGGTCGTGGCCTCAAACGCGGGAAAGGGAGCGCGCGGTGCACGGGGCACCGGCGGGGAAGACAGGCATACACGGGCTCATGGGACGTCCAGGTGGAACCACTCCACGTCAGGCGCTCATGGTCTGCCTGCCCGGCATAAACGCTCCACGCCCGAAACCGGCGACTTCCGTAAAAAGTGCATAAAAAGGTGCGTCTGTGGTGCGAACGTTACGCCCCGCAGCGACCGGCAGGCCCCTCGGCAAATGTCCCCCGGCCGCCGCCTGACGGCGACAGCCTCCTCCTTGATTTTGCCCAGGGACCTACCGGCCGCTACGGAGCTCAGCGTGCGGTACGCGTGCGAGACAGCGAACTTGCTGTTGGCCGCCAGTGGTCTGTACACGTGGGGCGCGATGCCCTTGTGGGCGAAATAAAGGAGGAGGGGGCGGCCGCAGGCCGACGCCGGGGGACATTCGCCGGCAAGGGCGTCGCGCTCCAGCGCCCGACCAACTCACCGCTCCTGCTTCCGGAAAAGTTCAGAGCGCGCTCCGTGCCTGCCGCAAGGACAAAAACCAAAAAGGCGACCCAAAAGGCCGCCTTCGTTTCAACGCAATCGCACATCCACCCTTACCCGCGCGGATCGCTCCCCACACCCTTCAACAACCGATAGCGCTGCAGCGTGCTCTCGATCTCCACATCCAGCGCCCGGCGCTGCTGCTCGAACGAGGCCTGCATGCGCCGCTGCGCCACCAGCTCGGCATGCCGCTCACGGATGCGCTCGGCCTGCTTGTCCGGCACCGGCTGGCCATCCAGCTCGCGGTTGCCCGCAGTGGCCAGCAGGGTGACCAGCGCATCACGCACGCTGGCCACGTTGTAACTGGCGGTGTGGATGTTGTTGTCCAGGATCCCGCTGCGCTCGGCGAACACCCGGCGCAGCTCGTCCTCGCTTTCATACGTGGCCAGCATCGCCTGCTCGGTGCGCTGGCGGGTCTGCTCGGCGGCGAGGTCCAGGCGTTGCTGCGCGGCCTGCGCAGCGGCATCGGCGCGCTCTTCGTCGGTCAACGCGCGCTGCACTTCACCACTGCGCATGCCGCTGCGCAGGTTGAACTCCTCGCGCGCGCTGTTCACCGCCTCCTGGGGCAGGGCATCACTGCAGATCCGCTCGCTGCCCTTGTTCCAGCAGTACAGCTTCTTCGGCGTCGCATCAGCCGTGCGCTTCTGCGCCTGGGCAGGCAACAGCGGCACGGCCAGCAACAGGCCGACAACGGTGAACGTGGCAAACCTGGACATGGTGAAAGCCCCCTGCTCTCAACGCGTAGGACGGCTGCCGTAGCGGGAACGATAGTCCTCCAGCGGCTGCCGGTAACCGACAAGTTCCGGATTTCCGGAGGCAAAATCAAGCAGGTCGGCCAGCGTGGCCACCGCGACCACCGGAATGCCGGCTTCTTCGGCCACGGCCTGCGCGGCCGAACGGCGGTCGGTTTCCGAGGCGATCTCCTGGCGGTCCAGTGCGACCACGATGCCCGCCGGGGTGCCACCGGCGCCCTTGATGATCGCCAGCGCTTCGCGGATCGCGGTGCCAGCGGTGATCACGTCATCCACGATCAGCACGCGCTTACCGTTCATGTCGGCGCCGATCAGGTTGCCGCCTTCGCCGTGGTCCTTGGCTTCCTTGCGGTTGAACGACAGCGGCAGGTCGCGGCCGCGCTGGGCGAACTCACAGGCGGTCGCGGTGGCCAGCGGAATGCCCTTGTAGGCCGGGCCGAACACGACGTCGAACTTCAGCCCGGTCGCTTCCACGGCATCGGCGTAGCACGCCGCCAGCTGGGACATCCGCGCGCCGGAATCGAACCGGCCGGCATTGAAGAAATAGGGGCTCAGACGGCCGGACTTCAGGGTGAACTGGCCGAAACGCAGGGCATCGGCGGTCAGGGCCAGTTGCAGGAAACGGTGGCGATGGTCGCTCATCAAGACTCAATTCAATTCATTTGGAGCGCAAATCCTAATGCATGCCCGCACTTTTCCGCTCGCCGGCCCCTGCGGCCCGGTGTCGCACAGGTTGGCGAGACGGCATCGTCAGGTGCCCGCGGGCGGCAATCGCGTCCGTTTCCAGCCAGCCCCTGCAAGGGCCGAAACGGTATGCTCTTGCCGGTATCGTTCCAGACCCGGGTCAGCATGCGCATCATCAGTTTCAACGCCAATGGCATCCGTTCCGCCGCCACCAAGGGCTTTCTCGAGTGGTTCCGCGCCCAGGACGCCGATGTCCTGTGCATCCAGGAAACCAAGGCCCAGGAAGACCAGCTGACCGACCCGATGTTCCGCCCGGACGGCCACCACTGCTTCTACCGCGACGCCATCACCAAGAAGGGCTACAGCGGCGTGGCGATCTACAGCAAGCGCGAGCCGGACCAGGTGATCACCTCGCTGGGCTGGGCCCCGTTCGACGATGAGGGCCGCTACATCGAGGCCCGCTACGGCAACCTCAGCGTGGTCTCCTTCTATATCCCCTCGGGCAGCTCGGGCGATCTGCGCCAGGGCTTCAAGTACGAAGTGATGGAGTGGCTGCGCCCGATCCTGGCCGGCTGGCTGGCCAGTGGTCGCGACTACGTGCTGTGCGGCGACTGGAACATCGTGCGCTCCGCGCTGGACATCAAGAACTGGAAATCCAACCAGAAAAACTCCGGCTGCCTGCCGCCCGAGCGCGACTGGCTCAACGGCCAGTGCGTGGACGCCGACCAGGCGCTGGATATCGCCGCCGGCCAAGGCTGGACGGATGCCTACCGCCTGCTGCACCCGCAGGGTGAGGACTACACATGGTGGAGCAACCGCGGCCAGGCGCGCGCCAACAATGTCGGCTGGCGCATTGATTACCAGTTCGTCAGCCCGGGCCTGCGCGAGCGCCTGCGCAGCTGCTCGGTGTACCGCGATGAGCGCTTCTCCGACCATGCGCCGTTCACGGTGGACTACGCCCCATGAGTGAAGCGGTCGAGCCGATGTCCTACAAGGGCTGGGCGGGGATCAAGCGTGCCTTCGGTACGCCCTCGGCGCTGACGATGGCCTTCCTCGGCTTCGGCAGCGGCCTGCCGTTCCTGCTGATCGCCTCGCAGACCCTCTCCACCCGGCTGCGTGATGTCGGTTTGGACCTGGGCAGCATCGGCCTGATCAGCCTGGCCAGCTTCTTCTATCTGATGAAGTTCGTCTGGGCGCCGCTGATTGACCGCTACGCATTTCCGCTGATCGGCTTCCTCGGGCGCCGCCGTTCCTGGCTGCTCGCCTCGCAGATCGCGGTCACCGGCGGGTTGTTCGCGCTGGCGTTCGTCCGCCCCGAACTCGGCGTCACCCCACTGGTCCTGTGGGTGCTGGTGGCCTCGTTCGCCGGCGCCACCCAGGATTCGGTGGTCGATGCCTACCGCATCGAGATCGCACCGGAGAGCGCCCAGGCGGCACTCGCCGCGACCTACACGCTGGGCTATCGCATCGGCCTGATCCTGGCCGGCGCGGGCGCGTTGTACCTGGCCCAGTTCGAGAGCTGGATCGTGGCGTACCTGGCCATGGCCGCCTTGATGATCCTGCCGATCATCACCACGCTGCTGTGCCGCGAGCCGGAGCAGCCTGAGGTGCGCATCCAGCGCCGGATCGATTTCTTTGGTGCGTTCTGGCAGCCGATCGCCAGCTTCTTCAGCACCAACGGTGTGGTGCTGGCGCTGGTGCTGCTGGCCTTCGTCGGGCTCTACAAGTTCCCGGATCAGGTGATCGGGGTGATGGCCGGTCCGTTCTATCTGGATTCGGGCTTCACCAAGGCCGATATCGCTACCGTCTCCAAGCTGTTCGGCGTGTGGATGGGCATCGGAGGTGCCTTCCTCGGTGGCATCGCGGTGGCCGCGTTCGGCTTCCGCCGCATGCTGCTGGTCGCCGCGCTGGGCGTGGCGCTGTCCAACCTGGCGTTCCTGCTGATGGCGCACAACCCGGGCCAGCTGTGGGCGTTCTATGCGGCGCTGAGTGCGGACAACCTGTTCCAGGGCTTTGCCGGCACCGTGCTGGTCGCCTTCATGTCCTCGCTGACCGACCGCAACTTCACTGCCACCCAGTACGCGCTGCTGGTCTCGCTGGCCAACCTGCCGGGCAAGTTCGTCGGCGGCGTCTCCGGTTACATCGTGGAGGCGAGCTCCTACAGCACCTTCTTCATCCTCAGCGCCACCACGGTCATCCCGACCCTGCTGCTGCTGATCTGGCTGTGGCCACGGATCCGGGACCGCAGCACGGCCTGACGGGTTTGCGTGCCGGCAGAGCCTGATGGATCATGCCGGCACAACGGCCGCGGGGATGGCGGCGCGCCAACGGGGAGAACGATGGCTGATCTACTGCTGCGGGAGGTGGACCCGCTGTTGCTGGAACGTATCCGCCGCATTGCGGTTGCGCGCGGCTGGACCCGCGAGGACACCTGCGTGGCGCTGCTGGAGCAAGGCCTGTTCGCCAGCGAACTGGAGGTCCGCAGCGGCTTCCACGATCCCGAGGTCGACGCGCTGGCCGATGCCATCGCCGCCCTGCAGGCGTTGCCGGACGCGCAAGGGCTGTAACGGCCCGCCAGTGCTGCCCGGCGCAGGCGTGATCACGGTGCACCCCGCGGCGCCCGGCACCACGCCACCTCAGGCGGGATGGATCGCCCCCAGAATCCGGGGTCCGCGCGCACCACTCACGCTCGGCAGATTGCCCGGCAGCCCGGCCAGCGTGCGCTGTGCCAACCACGCAAACCCCATCGCCTCCAGATAATCCGGATCCAGCCCGTGCACCGCGCTGGACTCGATCACCACGCCCGGCAGGCGCGCGCCGAGGCGCCGCAGCAGCTGCGGATTGCGCACGCCACCGCCGCAGACCAGCACCCGCCTCGCGCCCGGAAGGTGCGCCAGCAGCGCATCGGCCACGGTGGCGGCTGTCAGTTCCAGCAGGGTTGCCTGCACATCCGCGCCGGAGACCTGCCCCTCGCCCAGCTGCGCCTGCGCCCAGTCCAGGTGGAACTGCTCGCGCCCGGTGCTCTTCGGCGGCGGCAACGCAAACCACGGATCGGCCAGCCAGCGGGCCAGCAGCGCCGCATCGACCTGGCCACTGGCCGCGAACGCGCCATCGGCATCGAACGGTTCGCCGCGATGGCGCTGGCACCAGGCATCCATCAGCGCATTGGCCGGGCCGGTATCGAAGCCGCGCGGTGTCCCGTCGCGCGGGATCAGGGTGAGATTGCCGATGCCGCCCAGGTTGAGCACGGCGCGGTCTTCATCGCTGTCGCCCAGCATCGCCAGGTGGAAGGCCGGCATCAGCGGCGCGCCATGCCCGCCAGCGGCGACATCGCGGCGGCGGAAATCGGCCACGGTGGTGATGCCGGTCAATTCGGCGATGCGGTTGGCATCGCCGATCTGCATCGTGAAGGCTGGATCAGCCAGCGGCCGATGGCGCACCGTCTGCCCATGCGAGCCGATCGCCTGCACCTGGGTGCGGTCGATGCGCGCGCTGTCCAACAGGCGGTTGGCGGCCGCGGCGAAGGTGATCCCGACCTGGGCATCAAGGCGGCCCAGTGCATCAAGCGAGGTGATGGTGCCGCCTTCCCCCAGCGCGATCAGCTCGGCGCGGATGGCCGGATCCCAGTCGTGGGTCAGGCCTTGGACGAAGCGGCAGCCACCCTCGGTGGGGAACTGCACCAGCGCGGCATCGATGCCGTCGGCGCTGGTGCCGGACATCAGGCCCAGGTAGAGCGGGGTGGTGGGATCAACAGCAGAGGTCATGGCCAGGCGGTCCAACGGGTTGCGTGCAGCTTCCGCGCAACCCGTTGCCGCCGTCAATCGCAGCGATCAGCCGCGGTTGGATTTGACCGGCTTGCCGGCCTTCGCCGTGGCCGTATCGGTGGCCTTGGCATCCGGTGCCGGGCTGGCATCGGCGTAGATCAGCTTCTCCATGCCCTGGATCCGCGCCAGCGCGGGGGCGGTCTGGGCACGGAAGGCAGCCAGCTCGGCGCCCTGCAGCGGCTCCGGCGGCGGCATCGTCACCGACAGCGGATTGCGGTGCACGCCGTTGACGCGGAATTCGTAGTGAAGGTGCGGGCCGGTGGCCATGCCGGTCGAGCCCACGTAGCCGATCACGGTGCCCTGGGCCACGCGCTGGCCAGTCTTGATCTTGCCGAACCGCGACATATGCCCGTACAGGGTGGTGTGGCCGCGGCCATGATCCAGTATCACCACGTTGCCGTAACCGCGCTGGGTCCCGGCGAACTGCACGCGGGCATCGCCGGCGGCCATGATCGGGGTGCCGGTACGCGCGGCGTAGTCCACGCCCTTGTGCATGCGCATCTTGCCCAGCACCGGGTGCTTGCGCGCGCCGAAGCTCGAGCTCAAGCGCGCGAACTGGATCGGCATGCGGATGAAGCTCTTCTTCAGCGGGCGGCCGCTGGCATCGAAGTACTCCGATTTGCCGTTGCGGTCGAAGCGGAAGCCGCTGTAGGTCTTGCCGCCCGAGCTGAAGGTCGCCGCGAGGATCTTGCTGGTGTCCACCTTCTCGCCTTCGCGCCAGGTTTCATCCAGCACCACGCTGAAGCGGTCGCCCGGCTGCAGGTCCTTGGAGAAGTCGATGTCGTACTTGAAGATTTCGTCGGTCATCGTGGCAATCGCCGAGGGCGACAACCCCGCCTTGCGCGCGGCGGCATACAGGGAGCTGGTGATCTCGCCACTGGCGACCACGCGGCGGGTCGAGCTCTCGCGCTTACTCACCGTTTCGGTGATCTTGTCGCCAGCCAGGGACAGCTCCACGCGGTTGTCGGCATCGCGGTCGAAGCGGATCGTGCGCAGCTCACCGGACAGCGGCAGGTCGAAGGCGATCTCCGCACCCGGGCGCAGCTTGGTCAGCGATTCGCGCACACCGGGGTGCTCCAGCACCTGGTGCATCACCGTGGCCGGGATGCCGGCCTGGTCGAACAGATTGCTCAGGGTCTGGCCGCGCTGCACGCGCAGCACCTGCCAGCTGTCGCCCGGGGTCTGCTGCTGGCGTTCCAGCGACAGCGGCGGCAACGGCAGCGCCAAGGTCGAATGGCTGACCGAGTAGGGCGAATCGATGGTGTGCGAGAAGCCGGGGACGATCGTGGCCACCAGGGCGCCGATGGTGGCGAACAGGCTGGCGTGCATCCAGTGGCGGCGGGTCCAGCGCTGGTTGAAGGCCGCGGGAAGATGCTGTTTGAGCTTCCGATGGAGGGCGGTGTCGTGGAGGACGTTGAGACGTTCCTTGAAGCGCTGCTTGCGCGCGCGGCCTTGATCGGAATTGAGCATCGTCGGTCTGTTCCTGGCTGGCCCGGGAGCGCGGGCCCAAACGTCGGTAACATAGACAGGTATAAATACCGCGTCAAACCCTTGTGCCTATTGGCTTTTGTGAAGCACCTGCGGTTAACTTGTACTTAACGTCATTCATATAAATAAGGCATTGCCGGGAGTTGTCACGTGTCCTCGATTGAAGAAGCCATTGCCCTGATCGGGCGAGGCGCCGATGAGATCCTCAAATCCGACGAACTGCGCCAGCGTCTGGAAAGCGGCCGTCCGCTGCGGGTCAAGGCCGGCTTCGACCCCACCGCACCGGACCTGCACCTGGGCCACACCGTGCTGTTGAACAAGCTGCGCCAGTTCCAGGACCTCGGCCACCAGGTGATCTTCCTGATCGGCGACTTCACCGGGATGATCGGCGACCCCTCGGGCAAGAACGTCACCCGCAAGCCGCTCACCAAGGAAGATGTGCTGGCCAACGCGCGTACCTATGAAGACCAGGTCTTCAAGGTGCTGGACCGCGAAAAGACCGAAGTGCGCTTCAATTCGGAGTGGTTCGGCAAGATGGCCGCCGCCGACATGATCCGCCTGGCTGGCCAGCACACCGTGGCGCGCATGCTCGAGCGCGACGACTTCGCCAAGCGCTATGCCGCCCAGCAGTCCATTGCCCTGCATGAGTTCCTGTACCCGCTGGTGCAGGGTTACGACTCGGTCGCGCTGGAAGCGGACGTTGAACTGGGCGGTACCGACCAGAAGTTCAACCTGCTGATGGGCCGTGGCCTGCAGGAGCACTACGGGCAGAAGCCGCAGATCGTGTTGACCATGCCGTTGCTGGAAGGCTTGGACGGTGTGGCCAAGATGTCCAAGTCGCTCAACAACTATATTGGTATCAGCGAACCGGCCATCGACATCGTCACCAAGACGATGAAGATCGGCGATGACCTGATGTGGCGCTGGATCGAGCTGCTCTCCTTTGATATCAGCCACGCCGAGGCCAAGGCCCTGCGCGAACAGGTCCAGGCGGGCGGGTTGAACCCGCGCGAGGTGAAGCTGCGCCTGGCCCGTGAGCTGACCACCCGCTTCCATGATGCGGCGGCGGCCGAACAGGCCATCGCCGGCTGGAATGCCGCGGTGACCGGGCAGGGCGATGTGACCCTGCTGCCGCTGCAGGAAGTGACCATTCCGGCCGAAGGCCTGCGTATTGGTGCCCTGTTGACGGCTGCCGGCCTCACCCCAAGCAACTCCGAAGCCTCCCGCAAGCTCAAAGAGCGTGCGGTGAAGGTGGATGGCGAGGTGGTGGAGGATGCCCAGCAGGTGTTCGTGCCCGGTTTCGAAGGCCTGCTGCAGGTTGGCAAGCGCACCTTCGCACGCGTGTTGCTGGTCGCGGCCTAAGTGGCACAAGGGGTTCGGGCGATCCGGACCCCTTCCAGCATGAATGTGGGAGAGACGACGTGAAAAAATGTCGTCCACCCCCTTCACAAACGACCCGGATAGGGACATACTTTCCCTCCCCCGACGCAGGGGCCACCGCAAGGCGGCAACCGCGAAGGAACAGGACTTCAACTGCTTCGAAAGAAGGTGTTGACGGAAACGAAAAGCCTGACATAATAGGCGGCTCGCAACGACGAAAGCCC